>NZ_JBWKMH010000033.1:845630-1085132 GCF_056431285.1 Clostridium amazonense
TTTAATTGTCAACATGATTTTTTATCCCTATTTCAAATTATTCTTACTATGCTTTATTTTAAACTTTTTTGCTCTTAAATACTTTGTTTTTTACATTCACTATTCAATATCAATTATCCTTTTTTCATTAAAAAAATCTAAATTAAAATTCTCAACTGAAACATGAATAACTTAGAGTGTAAATTTAGATTTCTACATTAAATTTCAAAACCACTTCCAATGATATACTTTTAGACTTACTCCCCTACTATGAAATATATAAAAAAATCAATATAAAAAACCTTCACTATGAATAAAAAAACATTTAAAGCACAAAATATTTAATATGAATAGGAGGGGTACACTTGGGAAAAACACCATTAAAAAAAGTTATTAAAGCAAAACTTAAAAGCAATAGAGAATTAACACCTTACGAAAAACTACGTGAACAAATGAAGTATGAAATTGCTGAAGAAATAGGATTAATAGATAAAGTTAATAAATATGGCTGGAGTAGCCTCACAACTGAAGAAACTGGTAGAATAGGTGGACTTATGACTAAAAAGAAAAAGCTTATGAAACTTCCAAAAAACGATGATATACTTTAAAAATACCATTTGAATACACTGTAAACATATAAAATCTTGGACAAATAAATTTAAAAGCTTTAATATAATATAATAAACTCTTAAATATTGACTAATATTTATTTTTTATTAAAATATTTAATGATATTATTAATAGTATTATTCGCTTTATATAAATTTGATAATATTACTAAGGAAGGGGGATTTTTTTGAGTTGTTATGAGAACTTCGCTAGTATTTATGATGAACTAATATATGATGATGTTAATTATAAAGACTGGGCTTTAAAAATATTAAACATCTGCGACAATCTAAACATCGATAGAAAGAACTACTTAGATTTGGCCTGTGGAACAGGAAATTTAACAATAGAACTTGCACCATACTTTTTAAATACTTATGCCGTAGATTTATCTCAAGAAATGCTTTCTATTGCAGAAGAAAAATTAAGGCAAAAAAATATTCGTTCAAAGGTATTTTGCCAAAACATATGTAGTCTTAATATAAAAAATCAGTTTAATTTAATAACTTGTGCGCTAGATTCAACCAACTATATAATTGATGAAGATGATTTAAAAAATTATTTTATTGGTGTGTATAAACTTTTAAAAGATGATGGCGTATTCATTTTTGATATGAATTCATACAATAAACTTGCTAATATATTAGGAAATAATACATTTAACTATGATAGTGAAGATGTTACCTACATATGGGAAAATTATTTAGACAACGATATCGTAAATATGTATCTTACTTTTTTCGTAAAAAACGGACAAGTATACAATCGCTTTGATGAAGAGCATACAGAAAAAGCATATACCGAAGATACAATCATATCTATTCTAAAAGAAATAGGTTTTACTATATATAACATTGTAGATTGCTACAACAACACTCCATATACAAAAGAAAGCGAAAGAATAACTTATATAGTAAGAAAATAAACCTATTTACTTTTATATTTTTTTATTTATAATAGGAGGATTCAAAATGGACAAATTAGTTAGAGCAACAGCTAATAATGGTGATATTAGAATAATAGCTGCAATTACTACTGAAATGGTAGAAAAAGCCTCTAAAATTCATAACTGTTCACCAACAGCTTCAGCTGCTCTTGGTAGAATGTTAACTGCTGGTAGTTTAATGGGAGCTATGCTAAAATCAGAAAACGATAGCTTAACATTACAAATTGATGGTGGTGGAGATGCTAAAGGCATTACTGTAACAACTCATTCCGATGGAAATATAAAGGGTTATATAGGCAATCCTAATGTAGACCTTCCATTAAATGCTAAGGGTAAATTAGACGTAGGTGGAGCAATCGGTAAAAATGGCTATTTAAAAATCATAAGAGATATGGGACTAAAAGACCCTTATGTTGGTCAAACTCCTATATGTACTGGAGAAATTGGAGATGATTTAGCTTACTATTTTACTGTTTCTGAACAAACACCTTCTGCCGTAGCTGTAGGTGTGTTAGTAGATAAAGATTTAAGTATAAAAGCTGCTGGTGGTTTTATAATACAAATGATGCCTGATGCTTCTGAGTTTTTAGCTGATATACTTACTTATAGATTACAAGAAATACCACCTATTACAACTATGATAAACGAAGGTAAATCTATTGAAGATATTTTAAATGCACTTTTCGATGACATGGATTTAAAGATTTACGAAGAAAATACAGAAGTAAATTTTAAATGCGATTGTTCTAGAGAAAGAGTAGAAAAAGTACTTCTAAGCATTGGAGAAAAAGATTTACAAGAAATTTATGATGATGGAAAAACTGAAGAAATTCACTGTCATTTTTGTAATACTAAATATGAATTTACTAAAGATGACATAGGTAAATTATTAAAAGAAGCTAAATCGTCCTAAAAAAGACTTGGATAAACTCCAAGTCTCTTTTATTATTCTTTGTAAACATATTTAAAATCCATGTTTCCCCACATAGGTTTCATAAACCCTTTTATATTTTTACGTATATAAGTGCTTTTCTTACTCCATATCAATGGACTTATTACACCATCTTCTTCTATTAATATTTTTTCTGCTTGTTTAAATAGTTCTGTTCTTTCATCTTCATTAATACTTCTATTAGCATTTTTTATTAATTCATCATACTTTGCATTAGACCACCCCGTTGGAACTATACCTGATGTAGATACCCAAATATCAAAAAATGTACTTGGATCATCATAATCCCCAGTCCAACTTTGACAAGCCATTTGATATTTCATTTCTCTCGTCCTTTGTTGAAAAATACTCCAATCAACATATTCAACTTCTATATTTACTCCTAAAGTTTTTTCAATAATATTTTTTTCATGTTCCGCATATTGCTTAGTTCTTTCACTACCTTCTGCTTGCAAATATTTGAATGTATGATTAGATGTTGTCTCATCTAACCCGAGTTGTTTTAATCCTATTTCTAACAATTCTTTAGGATCTCCATAACTATTTTTTAAATTTTCAACAGGAAAATAATTAACTTTATCTCTATAATCATTTAATATAACTTTCACACCAGGAGGACACCAACCTGTAGCAGGTTTACCCAAATTATTAGACATTTCTTTAGGCATTTGTTCTCTTCCTGATGCAATTATAAATGCTTTCCTTATATTTTCATTCTTAAAGTATTTATCATGTTGATTAAATAGAGTATAACTAGTAGAACCTTCATATCTTTCCTTTTTTATAAACTCTTCATTTTCATCTAGGCTATTTCTAGATGTATTATTATAAATTTCACCTATATCTATACTTCCATCTAAAAATGCATTAAGTTTATCATTCTCATTTTCAAAATGTTTCATTGTTATCTTATCAATTTTAACTGATTCTTTATCCCAATAGTTTTCATTTTTCACAAGTTCAATAGTAGAATTTCTAACCCACTTAGATATTACAAAAGGTCCTGTATATACCATATTATTTGCATTACTACCATACATATCCCCTTCTTTCTCTACTATATCTTTTCTCTGAGGATTCATACTTCTAAAATATGTTAATTTTAAAAAATAAGCTGTTGGTTGCTCTAAAGTAAATTGTAATTCATTTTCACTTATTTTTTTTATCCCTAAATCTTCGGCTCTTGCTTGTCCAGAATTAAATTGTTCTGCATTTTTTATAGGAAATAATAAAAAGGCATAATCTGATGATATTTCAGGTGATAACATTCTTGTTATACCATATATATAATCTTCAGGTATTACTTTTTTTCCATCACTCCACATCATATCTCTTAACTTAAAAGTCCAAACCTTACCACCTTCTGAAACATTCCAAGATTCTGCTCCAGCTGCTTTTATCTCATCATTTCCATTTTCATCAACTTCAATTCTTGTAAGCCCTTCCATCACATTGGTTAATACATCTGATGAGTACGTATCTATAGTTTTTGCTTGATCTAACGTTCTAGGTTCTGCTTCTATCATTACATTGATATTGCTTTTATGTTTTTCTTTTTCATCACCTTGATTTTCTTTAATATTTTTAGGTTGTTTTGTTGAACAAGCACTAAGTACCATAGATGCCATGACTAAACTAATTATAATTTTTAACATTTTTTTCATCTTCATAATCATTAAAACTTCTCCTTGAATAATATATAAGGCTTTCAATTTTTCTAATTTAAACTAGCCCTATTCAATCTTGAAACTATTTTTCAAATGTTTCAAGCTTACGAGTATCCAAATTTTAAAATTGATAATTATAAATATCAACCTGGAACCCTATAATAATCAGCATTTAAACTTTTTGTTAAATATCTTTAAATGCTAATTATTTGTATGTATTTTATAAAACTTAGTGTTAAACTCAACTTGAATCATAAAATAATATGTATTTCTACTTTTTTAAATTTACTACTTATATTAATTATATATTAATTCTATGTTAATATTCAACGTTATCACCTATTTTGTAATTTATTTTTCCTTATTTTTTTAAATAAAAAGATTATGACAAACATAATGTTCATCATAATCTTTTTTAATAATTTTTTATTTTTCCCTACCTGAAGTATAAGTGTGTTTGAAATCTCTTTGTGACCAAGTTGGTTTTGAATATTTATTAACATATTTTCTTACATAAGTGTTAGTTCTACCAAATGTCATAGGCGAAATTACTGCATCTTTAACTAATAATATTTCTTCAGCTTGTTCAAATATTTTTAATCTTTCTTTTTGGTCTATTGTGCTAGCAGCTTTATCCAATAACTTATCATATTCTTCATTTTTCCAAGCTGTTCTTTGCATAGTAGAATCGGATTTAAATATCTCGAAAAATGTATTAGGATCATTATAGTCGCCATGCCATCCAGCAAAAACCATATCATAGTCCAAATTATCCATCAATTTTTGGAATATAGCAAATTTTTGCAAATCAACTTTTACATCTATTCCTAATTCTTTCATTAAATTAGCTTGCATATATTCTGCACTTTCTTTTGATCTTGCTCCACCACCATCTTGTGCCAATAATTTTATGGTAACTTTAGATGGATCTGGATCTTCTTTTATTTCTTTTAATCCTTCTACCAATAAATCTTTTGGAGCTTTTCCTTCATTTTCTTTCTTTAATTCTTCAATATAATCCTTTTTTACAACCTCTCTATATTCATCTTCACCAATATTAACTCTAGGTGGACAGCATGCTGTAGCTACCTCTGGTATGCCTCTATCTACAGTTTTAACATATCCTTCTCTATCTAATGCTAGTGATATTGCTTTTCTTATTTTAGCATTTTTAAAATATTTATTTTGTTGATTAAATGCCATATACCAATTTCCACCATCAAAATCATTTTTTACGTTATACTCACCAGTAGCCTCAAACTTTTCAACCCATTCAGGTTTGGTTACTCCAAGAGTATCAAGATTTCCATTTAAAGCTTCATTCATTCTAGAACTTTCTTCTTGTATTATTTTCATAGTTACTTTATCTAATTTTACAGCATCTTTGTCCCAATATTCTGGATTTTTCTCAAGAACTAATTCATTATCATGTTTCCAATCACTTATAATAAATGGTCCATTGTATATAAGGTTATCCTTATCAGTACCATATTTATCTCCATATTTTTCAACTATATCTTTTCTTTGTGGTACTAAAGTTTTAAAATATGTCAAATCTAAGAAATATGAACATGGCGCAGCTAGTTCAATTTCTAGAGTGTGATCATCGATTTTCTTTAGCCCTAAATCTTCTGCTTTTGCTTTACCTTTATTAAATTCTTGTCCATTTTTAATGTAGTATAATATTTGTGCGTATTGTGAAGCAGTTTTAGGATCTAACGTTCTAGTAAAGCTATATATAAAATCATCTACTGTAACTGGTTTACCATCACTCCAATTGGAATCTCTTAAAGTAAATGTCCACTTTAATCCATCTTCAGATTGTTTCCACTCTTTTGCAACTCCTTCTGATACAACTAGTTTTCCAGTTTCATCTTCTTCAAGCCTTGTCAATGTTTCCATTGTATTTGTAAAAATTTCAGATGATATTGTATCTGAAGCCTTAGATGGATCCACTGTTTTAGGCTCTGCACCTAACAAAGTATTAATATACTGCTCTTTATCAAGCTTAGCTTCTTTATTATCCCCATCTTTATCTTTATCTTTATCTTCTTGTGCACTAGCATCCTTTTTATTATTGTCTTTTTTATTGTCTGTTCCTCCACATCCAACTAAAATACTTGAAGTCATCATTGTCACTGCTAACAATGAAGCCATTAATTTTCTGCTTTTCAAAATAAATCAACCCCCTTAAATAATAAATGTAATTTTTTTAAGTTTATTCCAATTTATCCTTGGATATAAGAATAACCCTTTCATTGTTTAAAATCAATAATTTACCATGTTAATTTTAATTGTACTTTTTACACTTTCTTAATATTTAAGTTATATATTTTTTTATGTTTTGTATAGCTATTTTAAGTATATATCATAATATTCCATGAAATTTTTATATATAAATGTACTTTATGTTAATTTTTACTATTATTTTCATATTTTTTTAATATAATTTCAATGTTTCTAAATGAATTTCTATATCTATAAATTACTTTAGAATCATCACTATGATTAAATACATTTTTATTTCTATAATACTATATTTATTAATCATCCCTTTAAAATATTCCTAATATTTGTTTTATAATGTTACAAATTCAAGTTCAAAGTAATATCTTCAGTAACAGATACTATATCTTTTAATTACATATATAAATTTAGGTACAATAAATTTATAACTTTAATACCTTGACATGTTGTTATTAGAAATTTGAATTTTGAAAATAAAATTGTTAATCATAAGATTTGTATCCCTTAAAAATTAGACAAAACTCTTTGATATAAAGTTAGTAATTTGTTAACACAAACAAAAATAATTTTATAAAAAAAATAAAATCATTACAAAATTACTTTTTAAATTCACTTTATAATAACCTTATTTATATTTGTATAATTCTAATCTAAATTTTTAATTTATAAATTTACATTTAATATTTATTATTTTCTCTTTCTGAAATGTAAATGCTATTAAAATCTCTATATAATCATATTAAATTTTAATATTTCCCCCTCCTATTCTTTTAATATAAAATGTAATTTAAACACTTTAAAGAATTTATTAATATTATTGTAATGACCTTTCTTTTTAACAAAACCATTCATTTTACATTATATTAGCTTATTATATCTTTATTAATTTAACCCTAGTTTTCTTAATTCATCTTAAATATACTAACCGTTAATATACTAACCGTTTTCTTGTTGTAATAATATTATTGCAACTTAAAATACGACAACGTCTTTATGCAATTTTTTCACCTTAAAATTCCTTTTTCTATAATTCTAGAAAATAATTTTTCTTTTTTTCTAATCATAGATATAAGCTTTTTAGAACCACTAGTTGAACTAATGCCATTCAATATACCAAAAGACTATTGATATCTTTATTTTATCAATAGTCTTTTATATTTTTATTAATTTACTAATTATAGTTTATAATTTTATTTCTTATTAAAATTTATATAAACTACTCACGTCCTGATGTATATGCAGTTGAGAAATCTGCTGATCCAAATACCTTAGGCATATAATTTTTAACATATTTACGAATATATGTGTTTCTATTTGTCCAATACTCTGGTGATACTACTGCTTCATCATAAACTAATATTTTTTCAGCTTCTGCAATTTTCTTAGTTCTTTCTTCTGGATTATCTGTAATATTATTTGCTTCTAATATTAATTTATCATATTCTTTATTTCCAGGCCATCCTGTATGAATTATATCATTGCCAGTCATAAATAAATCAAAAAATGTATTTACATCATCATAATCTCCACCCCATAATAAAGATGCAAGCTCGTAATCTCTTTCCTTAGTTCTTGTTTGGAATGTTGCCCATTCACAATATTCAACATTTATATTTACACCTAATACATTTTTATAATTTTGTTGGTAATATTCTCCAATCTCTTTAAATCTAGCTGATGTTCCAGGAGTTAATAATTTAAATGTATGTTTAGATGGGTCTGGATCTTCATTAATTTCTTTCAATCCTTCTTGTAGTAATTTTTTTGGGTCTGAATTTTCTTTTGTTAATTTTTCCATAGCTCCTTCGCCTGCTAATTCTCTAAACTCTTTTCCATCCGCTATAGAAACTTTAGGAGGACACCATGCAGTAGCTGGTTCATTAATTCCATGATGCAAAATCTTACATACTCCTTCTCTATCTACTGCAATTGAAAATGCCTTTCTTATTTTTGCATTTTTAAAGTATTTATTATCTTGATTAAACATAGTATAAGCTACTGATCCTGATGGTCCCTTAAGCAACTCATAATCGCCTGTTTTATCTAATTTATCAATCCATTCTGGTTTATCAACTCCACTCATATCTAGATTGCCATTATAAAGCTCTGTCATTCTTGAATTTTCATCTTTTATTATTTTCATATTTACTTTTTCTAATTTTACATTTTCAGCATTCCAATAATCAGGATTCTTTTCTAATATAATTTTATTATCATGTGACCATTCTTTTAAAAGAAATGGACCACAACAAATCATTTTATCTGCATCTGTTCCATATTTATCTCCTAATTTTTCAATAAAATCTTTTCTTTGTGGTTGAAAAACTTTAAATGAAGTTAATTTTAAGAAATATGGACATTTTTTTTCTAGCTTAATCTCTAATGTATTATCATCAAGTGCCTTAACCCCTACATCTTCAGCCTTTGCCTTTTGCTCAAAATATGCTTCTCCATTTTTTATAGGATACAATAAAAATGCATAGCTTGATGCAGTTTTGGCATCTAAAGTCCTTTTTATGCCATATTCAAAATCTTGAGCTTTTACTTTTTCTCCATCCTGCCACTTCATATCTCTTAACTTAAATGTCCAAGTAAGTCCATCTTCTGAAACCTTCCAACTTTCTGCCGCACCTGGTTCATTTTTTTCTTCTCCATATTTTTCAGATTTAACTCTTGTCAATGCTTCATTAACGTTAGTTAATACATCAGATGAATATAAATCTGTAGATTTTGATTGATCTAAAGTTTTAGGCTCTACTTCAACAACATTTAAGTATTGTTCTTTATCCATTTTATCTTCTTTTGCACTATCTTTATTTTTTTCATCTGATTTTTCTTTATCTTCTTTCTTTTCTTCTTTCTTACTATTTTCATTTTTATTGTTGTCTTTTTTGTTTCCACATCCAACTGCTAGTATTGATGTAGCCATTGTAATAGTTAATAGCGCAGCCATTAATTTTCTGCTTTTCAAATAAATCAACCCCTTATTTGTTTTTGTAATATTCTTGATTTTTAAAATCTCCTTGTATATAAAATACATCTTTTGAATAATTTTATCAATGTTTTCCATTGTTAACTTTAATTGTATAATTAATTCTTTATTAATATATTCCATAATATGTAATGTAATAATTTTATTTATTACTTTACTTTTTTAACTTTTTCTTAATTTAAGGTTTATATATTAATTTTATTTTATATTTTTTATACTTTTTTTATATTTTTAATATTTTATTGTTTGTTTTAATTTACATGTTATTAATATTTTTATACACTCTTCAACTTTAAATTAATAAATATAGTCAACGTCTCTGAAATTCAAATACCACTTTTTTATAAATTATAATTTCATTTATTATAATTCCAACGACTTAATTATTAATAATATAAAAGGCTACAAAATAATTATTTTGTAGCCTTTTATGTTATTAATAATTTCAATATTTTATTAGTTATTTATTTCTTCCTGAAATGTACATTCCTTTAAAATCAACTGTTCCAAATATCTTTGGTGTGTAATTTTTAACATAATTTCTTACATATGTGTTTTTAAATCTCCATACACCTGGTGATATTACTGTTTCATCTAATAAAATCTTTTCAGCTTCTAAGAACTTTTTAGCTCTTTCTTCTGGATTATCTGTTATATTATTAGCTTCTTCTATCAAATTATCATATTTTTCGCTTTTCCAACCACTTGGAACAATTCCTGCATTTGATAAGAACATATCAAAGAATGTATTTGGATCATTATAATCTCCTGTCCACGCTTGAGATGCTATTTGATAATCCATTTGATCAGTTCTAGATTGGAATATTGCCCACTCACAATACTCTGGTTGTATATTTACACCTAAAACATTTTTATAATTTTGTTGAGAAAACTCTGCAAATTCTTTTGATCTTGCATCTGTTCCAGATTGAAGATATTTTATATTATGTTTTGATGGGTCTGGATCTAATCCTTCTTCTTTTAATCCTTCTATTAGTAATGCCTTCGGATCTGGATTTTTTTCTTTAATACTAGATATTAAATCATCTCCTACAATCTTCCTAAACTCACTATCTCCTACTGCAACTTGCGGTGGACACCATGCCATTGCCGGTTCAGCTAATCCTCTAAATAACGTGTCCACACTGCCTTGCCTATCTTCTGCAAGCATAAATGCTTGTCTTATTTTTTGGTTTTTAAAATACTTATCATTTTGATTAAAATATGTGTATGTTGCAGAGCCATCATATCCCTTAATAACTTTATATTCTCCTGTTTCATCCAGCTTTTTAATCCATTCTTGTTTACTAACCCCAGCCATATCTAAAGCTCCATTATAAAGTTCATTCATTCTTGATGATTCTTCTTTTATTATTCTCATTGTAACCTTATCAAGTTTTACATTTTCCTTATCCCAATAATCTTCATTTTTCTCTAATTCTAACTTATTATTATGAGACCATTCTGCTAGCTTATATGGTCCACAATAAATCATTTTATCTGCTTCACTTCCATATCTTTCTCCACATTCTTCTACGAATTTTTGATTTTGAGGATGCATAACTTTAAAATAAGTTAGTTTTAGAAAGTATGGACATGGTTTTTCTAATGTAATTTTTAAAGTATTTTCATCTACAGCCTTAACTCCAACTTCATCTAAAGAAACTTTCTTACTATTTGCTGCTTCTGCATTTTTTATTGGAAATAATAGAAACGCATATTGTGATCCTGTTTCAGCATTTATTGTCCTTTTTATTCCATATTCATAATCTCCTGCTGTAACCTTATCTCCATTAGACCATTTCATATCTCTAATTTTAAAAGTCCATGTTAATCCATCTTCTGATGTCTCCCAACTTTCAGCACCTGCTGCTTCAATAGATGTATTACCTTGTTCATCAGCTTCCAATCTAGTTAACCCTTCACTTATATTAGTTAATATTTGTGAAGAATACGAATCTGTAGATTTAGATTGATCTATTGTCTTAGGCTCTTGATCTAATATAGTATTTAAATGTTGATCTTTATCCATACTCTTATCTGACGATGCAGATTCTGAATTTCCATCATTACTATTATTTTTTTCACCACATCCTACTAATCCAATAGACGTTACTAAAGATAAAACAATTAATGATGATAATATTTTTTTACTTTTCATAATAATCCCCCTTAAAATCTATTAATTTTAAATTCAAATTTGTAGAATATTGTAACTTGATTAGACTATTTTCTTTTAATTTAAACAATATTCAACATTTCTTTTATCTATTTTTTATATTTTTATTATTCTATTTTATGTATATAGATTAAACTGATTTCTATTCTTCTTCAAGTTAACTTTTTATGAATATTGAAATAGTTTCATAAAAAATATTTTATATTTTTAAATTTTCTGTCTTTTTTTAAATGTTTTTGTCGCGTTTTGAAGTATTTTTTAATTTTAATTTAATTTTTAATAAAAAATAACTTTCTTTAATTCATTTTTTATTAATATCTTTTCATTACAATTTTGCACAAACATAAATTGTTTATACTCACTTTATTATTCTAATAATATTTAGATACAGAACAAACCTCTAATAGCTCATTTTTTTAATATAGAAAGACAACTTCTAAAATTTCTATTCTCTAATAAACAAAAATACAAATAAAAAAACACACTGAAATTATTAATAATTTCAGTGTGTTTTTTATCATTCTAAACTAAATGGCATGCAACAAAATGCAATGGCTCAACTTCTTTAAATTTCGGAGTCTTTTCACTACATATTGGTTTAGCATATCTACATCTTCCAGCAAATCTACATCCTGGTTTAGGATTTATAGGACTTGGAACTTCACCTTCTAATTGAATCCTATTCTTACTTCTTACTGCTTCTGGATCTGGAATAGGAATTGCAGAAAGTAATGCCTGAGTATATGGATGTAATGGTTTATCATACAAATCATGACTAGATGCAAGTTCTACCATAGATCCAAGATACATAACTCCTACTCTATCAGATATATGCTTAACCATTGACAAATCATGAGCTATAAATAAATATGTTAATCCTAACTCATTTTGCAATTTTATAAGTAAATTAACTACTTGAGCTTGTATTGATACATCTAGAGCTGAAATAGGTTCATCACAAACTATAAAATCTGGCTCTATAGCAAGTGCTCTAGCTATACCAATTCTTTGTCTTTGTCCACCTGAGAACTCATGTGGAAATCTTGACGCATGTTCTTTATTAAGTCCAACTAATTTTAATAATTCAAATATTTTATTTGTTCTCTCTTGACCACTATACAATCCATGAACATCAATACCTTCACCAA
Organism: Clostridium amazonense; assembly: GCF_056431285.1. NCBI lineage: Bacteria > Bacillati > Bacillota > Clostridia > Eubacteriales > Clostridiaceae > Clostridium > Clostridium amazonense. The sequence goes on from NZ_JBWKMH010000033.1 coordinate 858,350, forward strand.
TTATATCTCCAACAGTCATTCTTGGATTTAATGAAGCATATGGATCTTGGAATATTATTTGAGCTCTTCTAGTAAAATCTTTTTTCTCTTTTTTATTAAATTTACTTATATCATGACCATCAAATAATATTTCTCCATCAGTAGCTCCATAAAGTCCCATTACAGTTCTTCCACAAGTTGTTTTCCCACAGCCTGATTCTCCAACAAGTCCTAAAGTTTCCCCTTTATATATATCAAATGAAACATCATCGACAGCTTTTAGTACAGCATTTTTTCCAACAACAAAATATTTTTTTAAATTTTTAACCTTTATCAACACTTCTTTTTCTTGTGCCTTAGGTTTTACAATTTTTTGTTCTGCCATTACATTTCACCTCTCTTCAATATTTCAGGTACCTCAACTTTTGGAGCCATAGGATGTTTAAGCCAACAAGATACTTCTTGTGTATCACTCAACACTGTAACTTCTGGCATTGCTTCTTTACATATTTCCATACAATATTCACATCTAGCTGCAAATGGACAACCTACTGGTGGTTTTATTAAATCGGGAGGTGTACCATGCAATGAATAAAGCACATCTTTGTTTTTAGTTCCCAGTCTTGGAACTGATTGTAAAAGCGCCCAAGTATATGGATGTTGTGGATTGTAGAATATTTCATCTACTGTTCCTCTTTCAATTATTTGTCCTGCATACATAACTTGAATTCTATCTGCAACGTCTGCAACAACTCCCAAATCATGTGTTACCAATATAACAGCAGTGCCTAATTTTTCTTGTAATTCACCAATCAATTCCATAATTTGTGCTTGAATTGTAACATCTAGTGCAGTTGTAGGTTCATCAGCTATTAATATCTTAGGATTACAAGCAAGTGCAATAGCTATCATAGCTCTTTGTCTCATACCACCTGAAAATTCATGTGGATATTGACGTGCTCTTTTATCTGCATTAGGAATATTAACAAGCTCCAACATTTTAACTGCTTCTGCCATAGCTTCACTTTTATTCATGCCTCTATGAATAATTAAACTTTCAGCTATTTGCTTACCAACTATCATAGTTGGATTTAAAGATGTCATAGGATCTTGGAATATCATTGAAATATCTGAACCTCTTAGTTCTCTAAGTTCCTTTTCATTCATATCCAATACATTTTTTCCATCAAACATTATTTGTGAACCTTCTTTTATTTCTGCTGGCATAGGTTCTGGTAATAATCTCATTATAGCTTTTGATGTTACTGTCTTTCCACATCCTGACTCACCAACAACAGCTAAAGTTTCTCCTTTATTTAAATGAAAAGTTGTCCCTCTTACTGATTGAACTTCGCCAGCATAAGTATGGAACGAAACTCTTAAGTCTTTGATATCTAATATTCTTTCTGTTTTTCCTCTTTTTTCCATTACTGTCCCCCCCTTATTACTGACGTAGTTTCGGATCTAGAGCATCTCTAAGTCCATCTCCAAGAAGTTGGAATGATAAAACCGTAAGCGAAATCGCAAGTGCTGGGAATAATAGCTGCTCTGGATAGAATATCAAGTTTTGTTGTGCTGCTGATGATAAAGCTCCCCAACTTGTGTTTGGTGATTGTACACCTAATCCAATATAACTTAAGAATGCTTCTGAGAAAATAAGACCTGGAACATCAAAAGTTATAGCAACAATCATAACGCCTATAGTATTTGGTATTAAATGTCTTGCTATTATTCTTGATGAACTAGCACCAAGAGCTTTAGCTGCAAGCACATATTCTTGTTCTTTTATTTGTAGTAATTGTCCTCTTACAAGTCTAGCCATACCAGTCCAACCTGTAATTGTCATAGCAACTATCAATGGCATTAATGAACTATTACTTTTATCACTTTTAAAATAGAAAGAAATAAGAATTACTATTATTAAATATGGAATACTAGCTAATATTTCTACTATTCTCATCATTATATCATCTACAAGACCACCCTTAAATCCAGATACACCTCCATAGATAGCACCAATAACTGTATCAATTATTGCTCCAACAATACCTATAAATATAGATATTCTTCCACCTTTCCAAACTCTTCCAAATGTATCTCTACCCAATTGATCAGTTCCAAACCAATATTTAGAACTTGGGCCTTGATTTATTAAATCATTATTTGTAATTTCAAAACTCACACCAGATATAGCCTTTCCTAATGCTGGTCCTATGGCAACCATTATAACCATAAAAATTAATATACAAAGTGAAAATATTGCAACTTTATTTTGTTTTAATCTTCTCCATGCATCTTGCCAATAAGTTATACTCGGTCTCAAAATTTCATTAGACTTACTCTCATCACAACCAATAATTTTAAACTTCTCTTTTGATAATTCAGCCATGCACTATCCCCCCTATCTACTTCCTTTAGATACTCTTATTCTTGGATCAACTAATCCATATACTATATCAACTACAAATAATGATACTATAAGCAATGTTGATATAAACATTGTTTGTCCCATAACCATAGGATAATCTCTATCATTTATAGCTGAAACTAAATATTGTCCAAGTCCAGGTATTGCAAATATAGTTTCAATAACAAATCCTCCTACGAAAATCATAGCCAATTGAGGTCCTAAAATTGTTATTGCTGGTAATATTGCATTTCTGATAATATGTTTCCATATTAAACTTAATTTAGAAACACCTTTAGCCTTAGCTGTAATTACATAGTCTTGTCCTATGACATCCAAACAATTTGCCCTCATATATCTTGCATAAGTAGCAATTCCTCCAAACGCTGCTGCTATACTAGGCAATACTGTATGTTTAAATGTTCCCCATCCTGTAGTTGGAAACCATCTAAGGTGTACAGTAAATCCTAATTGTAATAAAGATGCTACAACAAATCCTGGAACTGAAATTCCTAGTATCGCTATGAACATAACTAAATAGTCTGGCCATTTCCCCCTATTAAATGCTGCCACAATTCCCAATATAATTCCTATGGTAAATCCAAGAGCAACTGCTTGTATACCTATTCTTGCTGAAATAGGTGCATGTTCTCCTATAGTTTTAGCTATATCTCTTCCTGGATAAGCTAATGATTCACCCAAGCTACGATGTACTATTAAATTTTCAAGGAATTTTTGATATTGAACAATAACTGGCTTATTTAATCCATGTTGTTCATAATAGTTTGCTTTTATTTGTGGCGGTAAATTTCTAGCCATTGCAGCTAGTGGATCTCCAGGTATAGTATGAATTAACATAAACGTAATCGTAATTGCAATAAAAAGTGTTACAATCATATACCCGAATCTTTTTAAAATAAATTTTAACATCACATCATCCCTCCATTTAATATAAAGTTATTGCAACGAACTAACAGTTCGTTGCAATTTTATTTTTTAATATGTTTATTTTCTACCTGAAGTATAAACATATTTGTATTCATTAGACCCAAATAATGGATACATCATGTCCTTAACATATTTTGCAACATAAGTATTTCTTTTTCTATAAACCCCCGGTGAAATAACACCTTCATCATATATAAGCATTTTTTCTGCTTCTTTAAATAAATTCGCCCTTTCAGTTTGATCCATAGTTTTTTCAGTCTTAGCTATTATTTCATCATATTTTTCACTTTTCCAACCAGTATGAGATACCCCTGAATTACTTAAAAATAAATCAAAGAATGTTCTTGGATCATTATAGTCACCACTCCATGCTTGACCAGCTATTTGGAAATCCATACTTTGAGTTCTCTTTTGGAATGTAGGGAAATCTGCTAATTCTGCTATTACTTGAACTCCTAAAACTTTAGTAAAGTTTTGTTGAGCAAAATCTGCAAATTCTTTATCACTGGCACTTGTTCCAGATTGTAAATATTTAAATGTATGCTTTGCTGGATCTGGATCTAATCCTTCTTCTTTTAAACCTTCTTTTAATAACTCTTTAGGATCAGGATTTTCTTCTTTTAATTTTGTAATCCAATCCTCTGATTGCTCTCTAAAAGTCTTTTCTCCAGCTTTAACTGCTGGTGGACACCAAGCATTAGCAGGTTCAGCCATCCCTTTAAATAATGTACTAACAGAACCCTCTCTATCAGATGCTATTATGAATGCCTTTCTTATCTTTGCATTTTTCATATACTTATCTTGTGTATTAAATATTTCATATGTTGTAGCTCCATCATAAGCATTTATTACATTGAAATTCCCTGTTTCATCCATTTTTTTAATCCATTCTGGTTTAGTTACTCCAGCTGTATCTAATGTACCATTTTGAAGTTCAGCCATTCTAGATGGCTCTTCTTTTATTATTCTCATTGTAATTTTATCTAATTTAACCTTATCTTTATCCCAATATTCTTCATTTTTTTCAAGAACTACTTGATGATCATGAGACCACTCAGTAATCTTAAATGGCCCGTTAAATATTAATGTTTCTACATCTGAACCATATTTATCGCCATACTTTTCAACTATGTCTTGTCTTTGTGGTTGCATAACTTTAAAATAAGTTAAATTTAAAAAGTATGCACATGGATTTTCTAAAGTAAATTCTAATGTACGATCATCTATTGCTTTTACACCTAAATCATCAATTTTCATCTTTCCTGCATTTATTGCTTCTGCATTCTTTATTGGAAATAATAAAAATGCATACTGTGATGCTGTTTCAGGTTTTATTGTTCTTTTTAATGAATATTCGAAATCCTTAGCTGTTACAGGTTTTCCATCACTCCAATTATGTTCTCTTATTTTAAACGTCCATGTTAAACCATCTTCTGAAGTTTTCCAACTTTCTGCCGCCGCTGGAGCTGGTTCTTCAGGCCCATCTCCTTTCTTTTCTATTCTTGTTAACGCATCCATTGCATCCACAAGAATATCTGAAGCATAAGCATCAGTTGCTTTAGATACATCTAAAGTTTTTGGCTCCTTTGTTAAAACATTTAAGTATTGTTCTTTATCAATACCATTTTCTCCTGTACTTTCTCCATCAGTAGCTGTAGCAGAGCTATTATTTCCTCCACAACCCACCAACGCCATTGAAGTTACTAATGACACTGTTAATAATGTTGACAACATTCTTTTGCTTTTCATTTTCTTATTCCCCCTATTAGAATGCAAAAATTAAACCCTAATTATTTTTTAATTTTGAATTTTTAGACAATTCATTTTCCCTATATAATATCTTTTAAAATTTAAACTAAATAATTGCAATTCAAAATTTAACAAATAACTAAATTTTGATTTTTATTTTTTGCAAACTTTCATACTTAACTTTTTATTAATTCAAATAAAATTATTAAAAATTTTATTTTTTTAATATTATCATATAGCCTTTCAATTGTCAAACAATTTTGGTTTTATTTGTTTGTTATTTATTACATTTTTTAATACTTTTTTCATTTTTTTCACATTTAATTAATCTTTTTCTTATATTTTTTCATTTTTATGGTATATTTTATTAACATTGTGTGAATATTTCAAACTTAGCATTTTACTCTCCCGGTATTTTACATTGGTAAGATTTTTTATTAAATTGAATGAATACGTATACCAAGATTTATATTTCAGTTTATTTTGTATACTTTATTCATATAAATTATATATATGCTATATAGATAATTTAATATTCTCGCTTCATTTTTTTAATTTTTTTATAAATATACAGCGACAAATTATTAATTGCAAATAATACACCTTTATATAAGAATATAAATTTAAAATGCAATTACTCTTATCTCAATTTAGAAAGAACAATTTAAAGTGTTGTACAAAAATTAACGATGAACAACGAAGAATAAAACTGAAGTATTAGTTTTTCAATCAATCCCTATAATAATTTACAAAGCAAATTAGTTAAAGACTACATAAAATTAGTTTTTATGTGTTTCTATTTTAGATATTAGGAACAAAGTGAGTAATATATACCCTAACTTTTCACTCTTACTTCTTAGTTCTTAATTGATTCCCAATATTATAATGGAAACAACTTGCAATTCTAGATTTATTATTTAATAAAATGTCATTTAAAATTGAAAACTTATAATATAAATAAATATTACAAAATTCTTCTTAGCAATATATCCATTAGCATTTTTTACTATGTTTTAAGCACTTTTTAGATATATTCATGGTAAAAATTTAAAATATAATATTAGTATAAGATTTTCAGTTTTTATAATGATTTTAAATTTATTTTATTTTAGTGAATTTATCGTAATAATATAAAATATGTTTCAAAATTAATTTTATTAATTAAAGTGCTAAATTTTTATATTTAACATTTATTTTGTACCTTATTTCCATATATAATAAAATTGATATAATTTAATTTTATTTCATATTATATTAAGATAATGTTTTAAAAATTTTTAAGGAGTGATTATTTTGAGTTATAACGTTGCTGTAGTAGGTGCTACTGGAATGGTAGGTAGACAATTTATAAGTATATTAGAAGAAAGGAATTTTCCAATTAATAATATTTACTTTTTTTCTTCTTCTAGATCTGCAGGAAGTATATTAAAGTTCAAAAATACAGATATAACAGTTGAAGAATTAAATGAAGATAATATTAAAAATAAAAAAATAGATTTTGCTCTTTTTTCAGCTGGTGGAGATACTAGTTTAGCTTTTGCAAAATTTTTTGTTAAATATGGTGCAATAGTAATTGACAATAGTAGCGCATTTAGAATGGATCCTAATGTTCCATTAGTTGTTCCTGAAGTTAATGGTGATGATATATTAAATCACAAAGGAATAATAGCTAACCCCAACTGTTCAACTATCCAAGCAATGGTTGCACTTAAGCCACTTTATGATAATTATGGTATAAATAGAATTATTTACTCTACTTATCAAGCTGTTTCAGGAGCCGGTATGGGAGGATTTAAGGATTTAGAAGAAGGTGTTACTGGTAAAGCTCCTCAAAAATTTACTTCACCTATAGCTTTTAATGTAATACCTCAAATAGATTCATTTTTAGATAATGGCTACACTAAAGAAGAAATGAAAATGATTAATGAAACAAAAAAAATATTTCATGATGATGCATTAAAAATTACAGCTACTACAGTAAGAGTTCCTGTGTATCATGGTCATAGCGAAAGTATAAATATAGAACTTAAAACTTCATTTAAAATAGAAGATATTTTTAATTTATATAATTCTTCTAATGGTATAGTTTTAAAAGATGATATTAGTAATAATATATATCCTATGCCTATAGACATCGCTGGAAAAGATGAAGTTTATGTTGGTAGAATAAGAAGAGATTTTAGTTTAGACAACGGACTTAACATTTGGGTTGTAGCTGATAATATAAGAAAAGGTGCAGCTCTTAATGCTATTCAAATAGCAGAATGTTTTATAGAAAAGAAACTTATCTAAAATTTGTAGTATTTAATACACTTTGATATTATTTAATTATAGGAATTTTAATTTATTAATTTTAAATGCGTTCAAATAAATCTACAGATATTTTACTAAGAAATATTTTAATATCAAATTATATTTGTTGATTAATTTTAGAAAGGATGTTTTTTATGAGTATTTTTAAAGGATCTGGTGTAGCACTTGTAACACCATTTAATGAAAACGGAGTAAATTTTGAAAAATTAAAAGAATTATTAGAATGGCATGTAAAAAATCATACTGATGCTATTATAATTTGTGGAACTACTGGTGAAGCCTCCACTATGACAGAAAAAGAAAAAAAAGATACTATCAAGTTTACTGTTGATACAGTGAATAAAAGGATACCAGTAATTGCTGGTACAGGTAGCAATAATACTGCTGCTGCTATAGAAATGAGTAAATATGCAGAATCTGTAGGTGTAGATGCTTTACTTGTTATAAATCCTTATTATAATAAAACAAGTCAAAAAGGATTATTTGAACATTTTAAAGCTATAGATAACAGTGTGAACACTCCTATTATAGTTTATAATGTTCCATCTAGAACTGGAATGAATATTTCACCTTCAATGCTTGAAAAATTATGTGAACTAAAAAATATTACAGCAGTTAAAGAAGCTAGTGGTGATATGAGCCAAATTATTAAAATTAAAGCTTTATGTAAAGATAAGTTAGATATTTATTCTGGAAATGACGATCAAATAGTTCCTACTTTAGCTATGGGTGGACTAGGTGTTATTTCTGTTCTTGCAAATGTTATACCTGAAACAGTTCATAATATTTGTAAATTATTTGAAGAGGGTAAGTGCAAAGAAGCATTAGAACTTCAACTAAATACTTTAGATTTAGCCAATAATCTATTTATTGAAACAAATCCTATTCCTGTAAAAGTAGCACTTAACTTAATGAATAAAAATGTTGGTCCTCTAAGACTTCCACTTGTAGATATGGAAGAATCTAATAAGAAGGTTTTAGAAGATACTTTAATTAATCATAAACTAATATAGTTTTAAGGAGGATACAATGACAAAAATACTTTTAGTTGGATGTAGCGGTAAAATGGGTAGAATGATTTCCTCTGCTGTTAAAAATTTTGAAAATTTAGAGATAGCTGCTGGAGTAGATAAAAATAATGATACTTCTTTAGGTTATCCTATATTTGAAAATATCGATGATTGCAATGTAGATATAGATGTTGTTTTAGATTTCTCAAGACCAGCTACACTAAATCAAATTTGTGAATTTGTAAAAACAAATAATAAGCCTGTAGTATTTTGTACAACTGGATACAACGAATCTGAGAAAAATAAAATTTTAGAACTATCTAAAGTAGTTCCTGTTTTCCATTCTGCAAATATGTCTATAGGTATAAATATAGTAAATTCAATTCTTAAAAATATTAGCAACACTCTTTTCAATGATTTTGATATAGAAATTATTGAAAAACATCATAATCAAAAGGTAGATGCACCTAGTGGTACTGCATTATTACTTGCTAATACTATTAAAGATTCAATACAAGATGATACACATTTCATATATGGCAGAGAAGGAATTGCTAAAAGAGATGAAAAAGAAATAGGAATTCATACTATTCGTGGTGGTAATATAATCGGAGAGCATGAAGTTATATTTGCTGGTGCTGGTGAAGTTATATCTATAAAACATTCTGCAATATCAAGAGAAGTTTTTGCAGTTGGAGCTTTAAAAGCATGTGCATTTATGTTTAATAAAGAAAAAGGACTATATTCAATGGATAATGTAGTTAATAATTAGAAAAGAGCTAGGGATTAAAACCCTAGCTTTTTTTTAAAATTTTCTAATTTATTTAAAGCAACATCTAATTCATTTTGACTATAACAATATGAAATTCTAATATAACCTTCCCCACCTTTTCCAAATGCAGTTCCTGGAACTATAGCCACTTTTTCTTCTTTCAGCAATTTATCACAGAACTCTTCACTTGTCATATTAAATTTTTTTATAGATGGTAATATGTAAAATGCTCCTTCTGGTTTGTTAACTTCAAACCCCATCCTCACTAATTTATCATAGATATAATCTCTTCTTTTTTTGAAGCTTTCCTTCATATCACTTACTTCTTTCATTCCATGTTTCAACCCCGCTAAAACACCATATTGACTTATAGATGTGGCACAAGATACATTATACTGATGAACTTTTAATATATTTTTCAAAATGTATTCTGATGCGCAAACATATCCAACTCTAAGTCCTGTCATAGAAAACATTTTTGAAAAACCACTTACATATATAATTTTATCTTTTATATCATTGCATTGACTTATGGAATAATATTCACTATAGCAAAGCGGTGCATATATTTCATCTGTTATAACTAATATTTCTCTTTCTTTTATTATTTTATGTAATTTTTCTCTTTCTTCTAAAGTCAATATATTGCCACAAGGATTACTTGGACAAGATAATACTAATACTTTAGGTTCTTCATTTATAATAAGTTTCTCTAAATTTTCTATATTTATAGTAAAATCATCATTTAAGTCATAATTTATTATTTCGCCATTCAACATAGTAGTTATGCTTTCATAAGCAGGATAAGCTATGGATGGTACAAGAACTTTCTCCCCCTTATTTAATATAGCCATAAATGAACTCATAAGACCTTCGCTACCACCTACCGTTACACATATCTCATTTTCATTGTAATCTATATTGTACTTAGATAAAAACTTGCTAATTTCCATTCTTAACTCAATTATCCCTGCATTAGGTGTATATACTGTTTTATCATGGTTTATAGCTTCTATCATAGCCTCTTTAACAACATCAGGAACTTTAAAATCTGGTTGACCTAATGTTAATGAAATTGCTCCTTCAATACCTGACACTTTATTATAGAATTTTCTTATGCCCGATATTTCAATTTTTTCCACTTGTTGCGAAAAAATATTGTTCATTTTTACCCACCTCTTCTACTTTACAACTTTTTTTAAAATTCTATACCTTTTCTAGCTGGTACACCTTCTTTAAAATAATGTTTTACCTCTTTCATCTCAGTTATTAAGTTTGCCTTTTCAGCTATTCTTTCTGAAACATTCCTACCTGTCATAATTAATTCCATATCTTTTGGCTTTTTATCTATAAGTGCTATAATCTCATCCTCACTCAAAAGATCATTACTTAGCGTTCCCATAACTTCATCCATTATAAGTATATCGCATTTTCTATTTTCTATTGCATCTAAACAAAAATCAAAAGTCTTTTTAACTTCAATTTTTAATTGTTTCTTTTCTTCTTCATTTAAATTCCAAAAAAAGCCCTTAACCTCCTGAAATCTAAATATATTAAAATATGGTGCAAGTTTTTTTGCACTTTCTATCTCTCCAGTTGCCCCCGTTTTTAGAAATTGAACCATATATACCATATATTCATTTCCAGCTGCTCTAGTAGCTAATCCTACAGCTGCTGTTGTTTTTCCTTTTCCGTTTCCAGTATAAATTTGTACATATCCTTCTTTTAACTTGCTCATACAATCATTTCCTTTCTATAATATAAGGTTCCAAATTCAAAATTTAAATAATCTCTTTATCAAGTGATATTATTAAGCTTACAGTTTATTCTATTATAATGTCTGGAACCAATTAACAATTAACAGTTAGCAATTAACAATGATGGTTAATATTATTCACTTCGTTCCTAATATTTTTGAATAGAAGTCCATAAAAACTAGGGTTTTATATAATCCTTAAATAATTTGTTCTACAAATTATTTTAAAAATCCATTAACAAAACTGAGCTTTCAGTTTTTTCCCTCATTGTTAATTGCTAATTTTTATTCTATTTATATATTATTATATCAAACTCTTGTTCTTTTATTGATTATGAATAAGATTTTCATAAAAAACAAATAAATATCTATATACTATTTATTTAAATACTATTTTATTATATCATTTATATGGTAATATATTTTATGTAATAAGTAGATTCAACTACTTTTACTTAAACATATGATTTAAATTTAGAATTAAAACTTATTATAAATTTATAGGTTTTAATTTTAAATTCTAAGATTTAAATGGAGAGGAGTTTTTTTAATGGATTATAATTTAACAGATCCTTATGAAATAGCTAGATTTATAAAAGAATCAAAAAAAGCTACACCGGTTAAAGTTTATGTTAATGGTAATTTAGCCAACTGTAACTTTAATAACATAGAATATTATGGCGAGGGAAATTTTTACATATTATTTGGTAACTATGATGAAGTTAAAGTATTTCTAGATGAAAATAAAGAAATAATTAAAAACTTTAAAATAGAAAATGATAGAAGAAATTCTGCAATTCCTATGTTCGATATGAAAGAAGCAGATGCTAGAATTGAGCCAGGTGCTATAATAAGAGATAAAGTATCTATAGGCAAAAATGCTGTTATAATGATGGGTGCTGTTGTAAATATCGGAGCTGAGATTGGCGAAGAAACAATGGTTGATATGAATGCAGTAATTGGTGCTAGAGGAAAGCTAGGTAAAAGAGTTCATCTTGGTGCTGGTGCTGTTGTTGCTGGTGTTTTAGAACCACCTAGCAAATCACCATGTGAAATAGGTGATAATGTTTTAATTGGCGCAAATGCGGTAATACTTGAAGGTGTTAAAATAGGAGCTAACTCAGTTGTAGCAGCTGGATCTGTGGTTACAGAAGATGTTCCCGAGAATGTTGTTGTCGCTGGTTGTCCTGCTAAAATAATAAAACAAGTAGATAATAAGACTAAAGATAAAACAGAAATTTTAGATGACCTTAGAAAATAATTTATAATTTTAAATAATAAAAAAGTTCCAAGTTAAATTTGGAACTTTTTTATTAATTTAATCTATTTATATAACTTCCCCTATCGCACCAGATTCTTTACAATCATTGTTTTCTTCACATTGACTTTCTTCACTTGTTTTTACTGATTCATCTATTGCAATGTCAAATTCATCATCTTCAACTTTTTCCATTTTAGAGATTGATACTTCATATGCTATTTTTTTAATAACTTCTGTATCAGATATTCTTTTTTGATATTCTCTACTTTGAACTCTTCCCCAAATTCTTATATTGTCTCCTACTTCTAAACTTCTACAAAATCTTGAGTTTCTTCCCCAAGCAATAGTTGGTATATAGTCTGATTTATTATATAATCTATTAACTGCTAAAAGCATATCAGCTATTTCTCTACCAAAAGGAGTAGTTCTATATATTGGTGCTTTACATATATATCCATCTAGGAATATTTGATTCGGATTTTTACTTCTTTCTTTTAATTCTCTAATATCTCTAGCAAACACAGTAAGTATTAGTCTATTACTTCCATCCATAAACTTATTGTAAGATCTAAGTTGTCCTTCAACAATAAGCTCCCTACCTATGTTCATATCTATACCTGTTATTAATCTTTCTGATACTGTTATTGTTAAAATATCAGTTGTATCACTTAATCTAGATACTTCAAATCTAAAATTATAAAAACCCTCTCCATACATTTCATGACTAAATTCTAAATCTGAAATAACTTTTCCCTCTAAATAAATTTTGTTGTTCAACATTGTATTGTCCATAGTAACCCCTCTTTCCCTTTGTTTAATTTCATATATTTTATATCATAATATACTATGTTATTTTTAAAACTATGACTAAATCCATAAATATTTTTATAAATTTTCTCAAATTTCATTCAATTCTAATTTCTTCCATTATAATACATATTATGCACTTATGCAATAATTATTTATTTTTTCTTTGAGTTCCTTCTCCATCTATACTATAGTTTTCATTATAAATAAGGTCTGATACAGTTACAAATTCATATCCTTGTGACTTTAATTCCTTTAATACTAATTCTAAAGATTTAGGTGTATATTTAGCATTATGAAATAATATTATTGACCCATCTTTAACTTTTTTCATAACTCTTTCATATTCTACTTTTTCACCTTGTGCTTTCCAATCAATGCTATCAACATCCCATTGTATACACTTTCTACCAGTATCTTCAACTATTTGAATAGCATCATCATTAAATGCTCCTTCTGGAAATCTAAAAATAGTACTAGTTTTTCCTATTGTATCTATTAACTTAGCATCTGTTATATCCATTTCCTTTATTATTCTATCTTTTGTTATAGTTGTCATATTAGGATGCTTATTACTATGATTTCCTATTTCATGTCCTCTCTTGTCTATTTCTTTTATAAAGTCAGGAAAATCATCTATCCATAGTCCTACTACAAAGAATGTAGCTTTTGCATTATACTTGTCCAAAACATCTAGTATTTCTATAATATTTTTTTCTCCCCATGTAGTATCAAAAGTTATAGCAACTTTCTTTTCCTTAGTATCAACACAATATATAGGTAATTTTTTATTTTTTTGTGATATTGCCTGCATAGTGCTTGTACTACTAATTCCTATAATCAATAAAGAAGCTAAAATTAAAACTACAAAGGGTATTATAAAATTCTTCTTTCTCATATATCCCCCCTACAATTTCTTAATTTTAATAAATCATATTCACAAAGAAGAATATATATTACTTTTTATACCTATTTAAATTTTTATATGATTTATTAATGAAAAATTTATTAATCATTGATATAATATTATAGTAAGATATATATAAAAATACTAAACAAAATTTATAGATAAATTTGTGTAACATATAGTTAATCTAATTTTAAAATACTTTATTATTATAAAAATAACTCATTAGCCTTACCTCAAATTTTCTTATTTATTTTGTTGCCTATTTTTCATATGCCTAAAAAATTTTTATTTTATTAGGAGGAGGAAATTTAATGTTTGAAGACTCTATGAATTTAGCAGAAAATAAGCTTCTGTTACTATATATATTTAATAAAATAAACCTTCCAATTTCTAATTTACAGATAACAGATATTGTTCTTGAAAATAATTTTATGAGTTATTTTACACTTCAACAATATATAGTGGAATTAACTACTTCAAATCTTTTAAGACATATAACTAAAAATGAAAAAGATAGGTTAGTTATAACAGATGAAGGTATAAAAGTTCTTGCTTTATTTGAAAACAGAATTTCAGAAGATAAATTAGATTTAATAAATACTTATATTTCTAATAAACTATCAACTATAAAAAAGGAACTAACTGTAACTGCAGATTATACTATAGAAAACAAAAATAGTTATCTAGTTAATTTAATAGCCTCTGAAAATAATACAACACTTATAGATATAAAAATAAGTGTTGCCTCAAATAAACAAGCTCGTGAATTATGTTATAAATGGAAGTCAAATTCATCAGAACTTTATAATAAAATGATTAATATTTTAATTGATGAAAATAACTAGTAAATTTTTTTACTAGTTATTTTATATCTCTTATGTTTCATCATATAATTTATAAATTAAATTTTATTATTGAATAATTATACCTTGTGGTTCATAATCCAAAGATAATGTTTTCTTTCTATTATTATCAATTCGTATAATATTATTTTTCTGAATTTCAGATACATATATAATTTTATCATCAATCAGTATTTTTTTTAACATGCCACCTACTTTAAGACGTGATATCTCTTTAAACCTATAAGCATCTACAATACTTATAGTTCCATCTCCCCAATTTGATATATAAAAATATTCACCATCATAACACATATCTACGGGAATATTTCCAACTTCTATAGTTCTCTCTTTTTTAGTATATAATGATATTTCTCTTAAAATTCCTTTTCTTTTTATTCCAACATTATTTTCACAAATAAAAATACTTTCACCATTTACATTCCAAATAGCTTTTACAGGATTTGAATCTACATTTATATTATGAATACTTCCACCTTCTAATAAGTCAAAAATAGTAACATTTTTGCTCAAAGCATTGGATACTATAAACTTATTATTCACTTTTGAAAAATCTATATTACGAGGTGATATTCCACAAGGTATAACCTCTATTATTTCCTTAGAAATAATATCAAAACATACCACAGTATTAGATTCTTCGCAAACAACATATAAATAATTGTTTACAATTTTCATGTCTGTACATCCACTACCTAAATAAAATTCCTCAACCACCCCATGTTCATCAATTAAAAATATTGCATTATTCTTATAACTTGAAATTATAAGAGTTTTATTATTTACACAAATTCTATATGGCCAAACTCTTTCTTTTCCTTCTAATTTTATAGAATCTACAACTTTTAAAGTTTTTAAATCAAACTTTTCGATTTCATCTCTAGCGGTATTACAAACATAAAGATTTTTCAAAAAAATCACCTCCTAACTAAATTTTTCATAAACATATTCTAGTAACATTTTAATAAAGGAAAATAATACAAACCAAAATTATCATGATTTTAAACTTTTTAATAACACTTTATACAATTTTGGGATAGAAAAAGCCTTACCATTGATTTTAAATGGCTTGGCTATATTCTCTATGTTTCAAATATAGATTTATATTTAAACTCTCAATATGTCTGATTGTTTGTTTGAATTAACTTTTACCATATATCTTATGACAATGTTAGTTAATATGATACAGTTTTTGTCATATTAATGCTAAAAAAAACTAGTCTTTTTTAAGACTAGCTTTTATTCTCTTATTATTTTTCTCATATCACCTATCATATATAAAGAACCACTTACTAACAATAAATCTTCTTTATCGCAATAATTTAGTGCCTTTGTATAAGCTTTTTCATAATCTTCTACAGCTTCTACACTACAATCTATATTTAATTTATCTATAGCTTCTTTCAATTCTGATGCAAGTTCCGCTCTATCACTATGTGGTGTTACACAAATTATCTTAGTAGCCTTTGGTGCTATCATTTTTATCATTTCATTGACTTGTTTATCTGCTAATATTCCCAAAATAAGCACTAACTTATTATACTTAAAATACATATCTATACTTTCAGTTAATTTTTCTATTCCATCTATATTGTGAGCACCATCTATTACAACTAAAGGTTCTGATTTCATTACTTCAAGTCTTCCTGGCCATTTAACTTTTTTAAAACCTTCTAATATGTGCTGTTTTTCTATGTTAATCCCTAATCCTTTTAATTCATTTAAGGCATATATGGCTGTAACAGAATTATCTACTTGATGTTTTCCTAACAGTGATAAATCATATTTCTCTATTCCATTTATTTTATTATTTTTAATTGTTATAGTTTGCATCATCACATCTTTACCATTAATTATACGTTTAGATGTACCTTCATAAACAGCCTCATTTTTAGGAACTTTAACAAGTTTACTATTTCTTTCATCTGCTATTCTTTCTATAACTTCTTCAACAAGTTTTTTTTGTGGAAATAAGATTGTAGGAACATTATTCTTTATAATTCCAGCTTTTTCATAAGCTATTTTATCTAATGTATCACCTAAATATTGCATATGATCATAGCTTATAGATGCTATAACACTCAACATTGGTGTTATCACATTTGTAGAATCTAATCTGCCACCTAAGCCTACTTCCACTACTGCAAAATCCACATTTTTCTCATAAAAATATAGAAAACCACAACAAGTTATAATCTCAAACTCTGTCGGATTTCCAAATCCACATTGACATACTTTTTCTACGGCCTTTGAAACTTCTGTTACTATATTAGAAAGATCGTTTTTATCTATATTTTCTCTGTTAATTTGAATTCTCTCTTCAAACTCCTCAATATATGGAGATGTATAACTACCAACCTTATATCCTGCCTCCATAAGCACTGAAGTTATCATAGCTGTTGTCGATCCTTTTCCATTAGTTCCAGCTATATGTATACATTTTATCTTTTTATGCGGATTTCCTAAGAACTCTAATATCTTCTCAGTTCTTTCAAGCCCATATTTACTACCAAATTTTGCAGTCTCTTTTATATACGTAATCGCTTCATTATAATTCATATATATACCCCCCTAAATTAATACTAATCACTATAGGATTCCAAACTTAAAGTTCTCTTTCTGAAATGATACTATTAAGCTTACAGTTTATTCTATTATCATGTTTGGAACCAATTAACAATTAACAATTAACAGTTAGCAATTAACAATGATGGTGGATATTACTCACGTTGTTCCTAATATCTAAAATAGAAATATAAAAAAACTAGTTTTTTATATGCTTTAACTAATTTGTTTAGCAAATTATCATAAAAATTGATTCAAATAAACTGAGACTTCAGTTTTATCCTTCATTGTTAATTATTCATCGTTAATTGTTAATTTTTTACATAACTTTAAACTACTCTTTCTCAACTGAAACATGAATAACTTAAAGTTTTAACTTGAATTCCTATAGTTCTATTTCATTATAATAATGTTATCACATTTTTTTACATTTATATATAAAAATAACCTTCACTTTTTGAAGGTTATTTTTATTTTAATAGAATAACTTAATATTACTTAGTTAAGTTTTCTATACTTTCAATTACTGAGTTATACATTTCTCTATATTTTTCACCTTTAGCTTTTTCTTCTTCAACTACTTCTGCTGGTGCTTTTGATACAAATCTTTCATTAGATAGTTTTTTCTCTACTCTATCTATTTCTGATTGTAATTTAGATTTTTCTTTTTCTAATCTTTCAAGTTCTTTTTCTAAATCTACTAATTCTAAAAGTGGCATATATATTTCTGCACCTTTTGATACTACTGTTACAACATTTTCTGGAGCATCATTTTTAGAATTCAATATTATTACTTCACTAGCTGATGCCATTTTTTCAAAGTACTGACTTCCTTCTTTAAATGCTTCTAATGCTTCAGTTGCAAAAATATAAGTTTTAGCTTTTCTTGAAGGTGGTACATTCATTTCACTTCTAGCATTTCTTGTATTTTTTATAGCATCTATTATATAGTTCATATACTCTTCTGCTTTTTCATCTTGTAGTTCACTATTAAATTCTGGCCATTTTGCCACAGTAATAGACTCTGAATCTACTTTTAAATGAGTATATATTTCTTCAGTTATAAATGGCATAACTGGATGAAGAAGTTTTAATCCTGTTACTAAAACAGTATTTAAAACATTTAAAACTACACCTTTAGCTTCTTCTTCTTCGCTATATAATACAGGTTTTACAAGTTCTATATACCAATCACAGAATTCTGTCCACATGAAATCATAAACTTTTTGAAGTGCTACACCAAGTTCAAATTTCTCAACATTTTCTGTAACTTCTTTTGCAACAGTATTCATTCTTGATAATATCCATTTATCTGCTATTGAATAATTCTTACAATCCTTATATTTTTCCATTAATTCTTCATTAAAATTCATCATAACAAATCTTGATGCATTCCAAATCTTGTTTGCAAAGTTTCTTGCTGCTTCAACTCTTGATTCATAGAATCTTATATCACTTCCTGGAGCATTTCCAGTTACTAGTGAAAATCTTAATGCATCTGCACCATAGCTTTCTATTACTTCTAATGGATCTACACCATTACCTAATGATTTAGACATTTTTCTTCCTTGATCATCTCTTACAATACCATGTATAAGAACATTATCAAAAGGAACATGATCCATATTATGAATTCCAGAGAATATCATTCTCGCAACCCAGAAGAAAATAATATCATATCCTGTAACCAATGTATTAGTTGGATAGAAATATTTTAAGTCCTCTGATTTTTCTGGCCAACCAAGTGTTGAGAATGGCCATAATGCTGAACTAAACCAAGTGTCTAAAACATCTTTATCTTGCACTAACTTAGTAGATTTACACTTATCACAAACAGTTGGCTCATCTACAGAAACAATTATTTCATTACAATCTTTACAGTACCAAACTGGAATTCTATGTCCCCACCACAATTGTCTTGAAATACACCAATCTTGAATGTTCTCCATCCAGTTGAAATAAATTTTTTCAAATCTTTCTGGTATAAATTTAGTTTCTTTTTCTCTTACAGCTTTTATTGCTGGCTCAGCTAGTTTTTCCATTTTTACATACCATTGCTTAGATAACATTGGTTCTACAACTGTATTACATCTATCATGAGTTCCAACATTGTGAACATGTTCTCTAATCTTAACTAATGAACCTTCTTTTTCTAAATCTTCAACCATAAGTTTTCTTGCTTCATATCTATCAAGTCCTGAATATTTTCCATATCCTTCACTTATAGTTCCATTTTCCTCTAAAACCACAATTTCTGGTAAATCATGTCTTTTTCCAACTTGATAATCATTAGGATCATGAGCTGGTGTTATTTTAACTGCACCTGTTCCAAATTCCATATCAACATAATCATCTGCAACTATTGGAATTTCTCTTCCTACTAATGGTAATTTAAGGGTTTTCCCTACTAAATGTGCATATCTTTCATCCTTTGGATTAACTGCAACTGCTGTATCTCCAAGTAAAGTTTCTGGTCTTGTAGTTGCAATTTCTATTTTTTCATCACTTCCAACCACAGGATAATTTATATGCCAGAAATTTCCCCCTTGCTCTTCATATTCTATTTCTGCATCAGAGATGGCAGTCATACACTTTGGACACCAGTTTGTTATTCTATTTCCTTGATATATAAGTCCTTCATTATAAAGTTTAACAAAAACTTCTTTAACAGCCTTACTTACTCCTTCATCCATTGTAAATGTTTCACGAGTAAAATCTGCAGAACATCCCATTTTTTTAAGTTGTTTTCTAATTCTTTCTCTATATTCTTCAGTCCACTCCCAAACTTTTTCTAAGAAAGCTTCTCTTCCCATTTCCTTTTTATTAAGACCTTTTTCTAAAAGAGATTTTTCTACTCTAACTTCAGTTGCTATACTTGCATGGTCTTGTCCTGGTAACCATAAAGTACTATAACCTTGCATTCTTTTAGTTCTTATTATTATATCTTGTAGAGTATTATCTAAAGCATGACCTAAGTGTAATTGTCCAGTTATATTTGGTGGTGGCATTATAATTGTATATGGCTTTTTATTTTCATCTACTTCTGGAGTAAAAAATCCTTCTTCTTCCCACCATTTATATAATCTTTCTTCAAATTCTTTTGGATCATAATTTTTTGCTAATTCTTTATTATTTTCCATACCTATTCCTCCCTTGTTTACTAACTAATATAAATATATAAATTATTAATTACATATATTTTTATGCAATAAAAAAGAGCTCTTCTCCATAAAAGGACGAAAAGCTCGTGGTACCACCTTTTTTTCCTATCATAATAATAGGCTCATTAATTTAACGATTTGACAACCGTCTCTATCTACTAAAAATTCAATAAAGAAACTCCAAAGCTACCTTCAGACAATTCTATATAGAAAACCTTTCAGCTATAAGTTTTCCTCTCTTTAATACTTTCAAGTCTTACTCCTCTTTTTCACTGCTTTTTACTATTAAATTTTAATTAATTATAATAAACACTGATTGAAAAGTCAATAGCCGTTTATACCTTTAATTCTTCCCTATTTCTAATTATCTATACAATTCACTCTTTATTTTTCAATTTATTTAAACTCTTGTAAATATTAAAGTCTTTATTGTATATAAATCTTTTTTTTGTCAATGATTACAAATATAAATTACTATATTTGGAGGTTTTTTAATGAACTATTTTGATAAAGCTAATGAATTTTATAATCAAAAGCAATATAAACATGCTATAGATATGTACAAAAAAGCTATGGAACTTAATGATAATGAATCATCATCTCTTTATAATACTGCTGTGTGCTTTATCAAGTTAAGAGATTTTGAGAATGCAATTCAATATTTACTTAATGCAATAAAGCTAAAGAAAGAAAGTTCCTATTTTTTCAATTTAGGCTATTGCTATGCAATGCTAAATGACAAAAGGAAAGCATTAAATTACTTTAATATAGCATGGTCATTAAATGGTGATGATAATGAATGTGAGAAAGCAATAAGTTTAATTTTAAATACTTACCTTAACGAAAATAAGACTTCTTAATATTAGAAGTCTTTTTTACCATTCACCAACAACTTGAGTATTTCTATGATCATTACTAAAATCACTATTATTAAAATAATTACCACCAGAGTAAAAAGTTGAATCTACATTTATCCACCTATTATTATCATCATCATAAAATTCATTCCAAGAATGATTCACCCATTCTTTCCCATTAAATCCTTCTCCTATTACCATCCTTACTTTTATATTACTTTCCCTGCACATAGCCACAAATAAACATGCATAATCAAAACAAACACCTCTACCTGTTTTAAAAGCTTCAATAGCACCGGATTTAACATCTTTACTATTATTTATAACATCATTTGCCTTTCCATCATCATAATCTATATTTTTTCCTATCCATTCATATATAGAATATGCTTTGTCATACGTACTACTTTTACTATTTGTTATACTTAAAGTCTTGTTTTTTATAGTATCGTTTGATTTTATCCCCTCATCTAAAGTTATACCATTATAATATACTGTAACTTTCTTTTCTAAGTAATTTTCTAAAATATTATTATCTATTTTTTTTGATACATCATCATTTTCAACTATAATTTTTAATGAATCATTAACTACCTTTGGAAGACTTCTTACTATATCTGATTTAGTAATTGGTTTCACAACTTTTTCAGATATCAAAGTATATAGTTCAGAATCCTCTAAAGCCTTTAAATAGTTTTCATTTCTATTAAACATGCCTGTAATTGTTAACAGAAAAGTAATTAATATTATATAGCATATTGATTTAGGTAGTTGAAATATAGCTCCACATATTCTTCTTGTTATATTGCTTTTCCCTTTCAACTTTTCATCCATAAGATTTAATAATGGATAAAAAATAATACTATTGAACATATAAAAAATCAAAATTATGATTCCTTGTATCAATAATATAAAAAATATTGTTACTATTATTCTAGTTATTAACGGATTCTCTCTTGCCAACTCTAATATTTTTTGTGGAATATAACTATAAAACTTATCAAACTTTCCTATGTTATTTAAATTAAATACTTTTCCTATATTTTTACTTGTTATTATAATAGATAAAATCAATGCAATACTTCCAAATATAGAATTTATTGTATTCTTTAATGCTTTGCTTGAATATTTAAATAAAAAACCTTTTATTATAGGGTAAATAAAAAAAGCCACTAAAATTATAGTAATTATATTATATTTCAAAAATCCACCCCTTTCCCCATACATATTGAATTGCACAAATTGTAAAATCTACAATGTATAGCATAAATTTAAAGATTAAGAATACAAATCTTCAAATACTCTTTTTATATCATCATATTTATATCCTCTTCTTAATAAATAATCGTATATTCTTCTTTTTATTTTTTGTTCATCATTTTCAGATTTCTGTACTATTTTTAATCTTTTTTCTGTTAAAGTATATAATTCATTTAAACTTTTTTCTTTATCTTCTTCATTTTCTTCTTTTATGAAATCTTCTTCTTTAACAGTCTGTAATATAACACTGTTTATAACATTTCCATTAAATCCATTTCTAATCAAATAATCATATAACTTTCTTTTTACTTTTAATATATTATCTTCATTTTTTATCAATATTTTGTATTTTTTATTAATTAGAACTAGCGCCACTTCTACTTCCTTTTCTTCTGATACTGTTGAAATTTTGTCATTTATAAACTCTTCATTTATACCTTTATTTAAAAGTGAATTTCTAATTTTATTCTTACCCTGACATCTAGATTTTTCCTTAACATATAGTTCTGTATACTTTTTATCGTCTACAAACTTATATTCCTTTAAAAACTTTAGTACTCTTTCAATAATGTCATCATTATATCCTTTACTACTAAGTTTTTTATAAATTTCTTTTTCAGTCTTAAATGATTTTTCTATAACCTTTAAAGCAGCACTTTTAGCTTTAATATAATCATCCTCTTTAAGTACTTCATTTAAGTTTTTTTCTTCTATTAATTTTCCCTTTTCTAATTTATGATAATATACAAGTTCTGAGCTACATGAAAATGCATATTCTTCATTTATATATATATTTACTCTATCCTTATTATTTTTTTGTGTTTCAATTTTTGTAATTTTACTTTCCATAACATCTTTCCTTCTAATAATTTATATAGAATTCAATATTTAATTTTAAACTTATATAATCGTTATATTATATAGAGCTTTAAGTTCAAATTCAAAGTAATCCTTTTATCAAATGATATTGGTAGCGTTATAATTTATTCTTGTTTTTATATTTTGAACCAAGTAAAAAGTAAGAGTGAATAGTGATGGTTGATATTACTCACTTTGTTCCTAATATCTAAAGCTGTCCGATGTCAATTGCTAATTTTAAAAATATAGATTAAAACTTAGAGTTAAAATTCTCAACTGAAACATGAATGCCTTAAAGTTTTAATTTGAATTCCTATATAGAGTTCCAAGTTTGAAGTTTAAATAACATCTTTATCAAATGATAATTCTAGAGTTACAAGTTATTCCTATTTTCATAGCCCTTTGTGCGTAAAGTTGTCCATAATTATTCATATTTTTATATTTAACTAAACTAACAGTTAATAATACTAATGAATATCACGGAGAATTAAAATCTTCAATATCACTTTTAAAATCAATTTTTTCAATTAAATTAATTTATTTATTTTGTTCTATGAAATCTTTGTAATTTAACTTTACGCACACATCTCTAAGTTATACTCTATTCTTCCCTTAATAATACATGAATAGTAGGTTTTTTTAATATTTTTCTAGCTACATCATATAAGTCATCCTGATTTATATTGTTCAAATTCTCCATTTCATCTACAAATTCATAGATGTTTTCACCTTCCATAGCTTGATGGACAACATAATTTCCAAGATCTGTTGAATCTTCTAAAGTAGATGCTACTGCTGTCTTAAAAACTTTTTTCATAAGCTCTATACTTTTATCATCAAAAGAAATTCTTTCATTTATAATATCATCAATACATTCATCAATACTATCTAATGTTTCATTTACATTTTCTTCTGAAATTGAAGTATAAATATATAGTGATTTTAATTTTTCACTTAAATCTAAAGAAGTATATACATCATAAGCTAGTCCTTTTTCTTCTCTCAACCTTCTAAATAATATTGAGTTTCCACTTTCACCTAATTTATGATTTAAAACTCTAAGTGCTAATTCTTCTTTCTTAGTAAGTTTATCAAAAGCAAAAAGATATACTACTGTACTTTGTTCTATATCTTTTTTATGACTTACAATTGTTTTATTTGCATTTTTTTCAAAACTAACTTCCGGTCTTTCAAAATTATTTTTAATCCATCCTCCAAATTCTAATTCTACCACTTTCTTTATATAGTCATGATCATAATTAGATACAATTGATATAACACAATTATTAGGAACATAATATCTCTTATAAAAATCAATTAAATCCTTCTTTTTAAATTTTTTTATGTGACTTTCCTTTCCTATAACATCACATTTTAATGGACTATGAATAAATGCTGCATTATTTATTTTATTAAAACTTAAGTCTTCTAAATCATCTTTTCCACTTTTCACTTCAGATATAATAACATTTCTTTCTTTTTCAATTTGTTCTTCAGGAAAGATAGAATTTGTAACCAAATCTCCTAGAATTTTTATACAATTTTCTACCTCTTCATTTAATGTTGTTGTATTGTATACAGTGCATTTATAATCTGTATATGCATTATATTCTCCACCTAAGCACTCTAAATCATAATTTAATTCTTCATTACTTCTAGTTTTTGTTCCCTTAAATAGCATGTGCTCTACGAAATGTGCAATACCTCTCATATCCTTTTTTTCATATAAAGCTCCTATATTAATACCAACATGAACAGATGCTATTTGAGTATCTCTTTTTATTGTTATAAGTCTTATTCCATTTTCTAATATAATATCTCTTGTATCAAATTTATAAGTTGCCATACTGCCTCCTCTTCTTAGATTAAATCTTCTAATAAAATTTATTTATAAATAATATAACTTTAATGTATAAATAAACTAATATTTAGAAACAATATAATATATATGTAGTAAAAATATTTCTAAGCTAAATTCACTATTAATAGTGTCCAAGTTTGGAAATTAATAATTTAAAAGATTTATTTTAAACTCTACATTATATAATAATTGAACCTAAATAAAAAAAACATTAGTTCTAATTTTTGATTTTAACTTAAATATACTAAGTTAATTTTTAAATTTGCTTTTCTATAAATGAAATGTCTTAAGCAAATTACTCTCTAGAATACTATAATATATTGGCTATAGTAAATCAACGTAATCTACACTCTAAAAATATAGCACTTATATTCATATATGCCATATTTTTTCTTGTATTTTTTTAATATTTTTAAATATATTGATTGCTATTATATTAATATTGTGGTACTATGAATTGTATGTTAACTTTAAATAAAAAATTTCATTAGTAAATTTTCATATATAGAAATCCGGCTTCAAAGTTTAATTATTCATTTTGTTGGATTTCTAAAGGGTAACTTTTCATATTGAAAATTCATATTAGAACTTCAACGTCATACCCTTACTTAATTGATAATAACTTATTTAAAATTTTTATACTAAACCAATAATAGAAAGAGGAATGTTAATGAATAAAATAAAATTTGAAGAATTAAATCTTAACCCAGATGTTTTACAGGCAATAAATGATTTGAAATTTGAAAATCCATCGGATATACAAGCTAAAAGTATTCCTGTAAGCTTAGAGGGACAAGATTTTATAGGTCAAGCTCAGACCGGTACTGGTAAAACTTTAGCCTTTGGAGCACCACTTTTAAGTCGTATGGAGCCTTCTAATGGTAAAGTTCAAGCTATAATATTAGCACCTACAAGAGAGCTTGCTATACAAGTTAGTGAAGAATTAGGAAGACTTAATAAATATACTAAGTTTAAAATCCTTCCAATATTTGGAGGTCAATCTATAGATAAACAACTTGCACCTTTAAGAAAAGGAGTTGACATTGTTGTTGGTACTCCTGGAAGAGTTCTTTATCACATAAACAGAAAAACTTTAAGACTTGAAAATGCTAATTTTTTAGTTTTAGATGAAGCTGATGAAATGTTAAATATGGGATTCATTGAAGATATAGAAGCAATAATCCACAACTTACCAGAAACTAGACAAACAATGTTATTCTCTGCAACAATGCCAAGACAAATCAAAAACTTAGCTAAAAATTATATGAAACCAGATGCACAACATATAGCTATAGCTAAAAAGTCTTTAACAGTTTCTAAAATAGAACAATATTACTTTGAAGTTAGTCCTAAAAATAAACTTGAAGCACTTTGCAGAATTTTAGATGTTGATGCTCCAAAATCGGCTATTCTTTTCTGTAAAACGAAAAAAGGTGTAGATGAATTAGTTGGATCTATGCAAAGTAAAGGTTACATAGTTGAAGGTATGCACGGAGATATGAAACAAATCCAAAGATTAAACACATTAAATAAGTTTAAATCTGGAAAATTAAACTATTTAGTTGCAACAGATGTTGCTGCTCGTGGAATAGACGTTGAAGATGTAACTCATGTTATAAATTATGATTTACCTCAAGACTCTGAATCATATGTTCACAGAATTGGTAGAACTGGAAGAGCTAATAAAGAAGGTACTGCTTACAGTTTTGCTTGTCGTAAAGAAATGTCTATGATAAGACAAATTGAAAATACAACAAAAAGCAAAATGTTAAGAAAACAAATACCTACTTTAGCTGACATATATGCATCAAAATCTGAAGCTATAATAGATTCTATAAAGGAAACTTTAGAAGCTAATTCATATGAGCAATTCATACAAATTTCTAAAGACCTTATAACTGAATATGGTGCTGAAGATGTTTCTGCTTCTTTAATCAAATTAATTTTCGATAAAGAATCAAACTTTGATTACACAGAAGATACTATGCAAAATAATACTTCTACTAATAATGCCAATAATGCTGATATTTCTCGTTTATTCTTATCTGTTGGTAGATTAGATAAAGTGAACACTTTAGATTTAGTTAAGTTTTTAGATAATACAGCTGGTGTAAAATCTAAAGAACTTGGTAGAATTGATATATTAGATAAATTTACTTTTATAGATGTTCCATCACAATTAGTTGATGTAATAATCGAAAAAAGTTCTGGCAAAAAAATTAATAATATGAGAAAAGTGAGAATAGAAGTTTCTCATAGAAGATAAAAATAAGGATGTTATCAAATTTGATAACATCCTTATTTAAAATTTTGTTACATTTAAATTTACATATTAAGTAACTTTTTCAACTTAAATATCATACCTTATAATATAGGATTATATAATTTTAATTCTATACTAGGAGGTATGTATGAAAATTTTTAAAAAGTTATTTTTTATTCTCACAATTACACTTATATTAGAATACATATTAGTATTCATATTATATACTTTAGGAAAATAATCATGCTTGTATTAAATTTATAGTATGATTATTTTTTTATATTATTTCTCCAATTTTACAAGAATTTTTTATTCCTTTTATATAATCCTCTAAAGATTTATCAATAGCTACTATTACCACTGTAGCTGGCCCACAACTTCTTTTTATATCCACGTTTAAATTTTCATTTTGAATGAATTTTTTTCCATTATTAGTAGCTAGACCAATAGCTTCATATAATATACCTTTAGATCCTACTGGAACTATTTCATATACTCCTTCTAAGTCTTTTATTTCATACAAAGTTTCATATCCAAATATATCATTATCATTATAAAAATCAATTTCATCTCCCACTTTAGGAATACCTATGGAATATATTACCGAATTTGACTTTATATTATTAACTTTTAACTTATCTTTATCTATTATACCTATCACAGTAATTCCTACCCCTGTAGCAAATACTTCAAAATTTTCTTCTGTACTACCAGTTAAAGGTACATCATCAATTTTAGCTAATTTTAGTTCACTATTAATTCCTCTTATAATTTCACGCCCTGTAGGTTCCATTTCAGCACAAACATTATCAACTATTGTTATGACTTCTGCACCACTACATAAAATTTCTAATAATCCTACTCTAACAGTATACTTTCCTGTAATAAAAGGTTCTACTTGTAGTAGATCATATCTTTTATTTCCAATAGATCCTGAACTATCACAAGCTATAACCATTCTTTCCTTTTCATTTATATCAACAATAACTAAATCTCTTACTTTTCTGCTTTTCATATAATCTCCTACTTTCATGCCTATAAATTCTTCTAATAAATTGTTTGTTCTTATATATAGGGTTCCAAGCTTAAATTCAAAATAATAGCTTTCTCAAATGATACTACTAATATTGCAGTTTATTCCATTGTTATGTTTTGAACCAATTAACAGTTAGCAATTAACAATGATGGTAAATATCCTTGGGATTGAAATCCCCGCTACAATGTTTTATTTGTACTTCAAATAAAATTAATATAATATTTATCCATAAAAAATTCATTTTGGAGAATAAATTCCCCATTATAATCTTCTGACTAAATATAGGTTTAATAGTAAATATAAATATTACTTTGGATATTTTGTAAAAACTAAGTTTCTATATACTCGTTAAATAATTTGTTTTACAAATCATTATAAAAATTAATTTTTAAAAACTGATACTTTAATTTTATCCTTCATTGTTAATTTTTGTGCAATACTTTAACGCTCTCTTTCTTAACTGAAATAAAAGTAATTTCATTTGATCTTGCTTTCCTATATATGTTAGCTTCTTTAAATTCAATAGTATAATTATATTACACCATTGAATTCAAATATATCAAATATTCTTTTCTTTGAAAATAAGTATTCCGATTAATTGTATGTTATAATCTAATTTGTAATTTTCAAATGGAAAGCGATGTGAAAAACTTGAACAAAACAAAATTTAAAGGAAGTGCTATGCTTAATCCTGTGCCAGTAGTTCTTATTAGTTGTAAAAATAAAGCTGGCCTTCAAAACGTTTTTACTGTTGGTTGGATTGGAACTGCATGTACTAAGCCACCTATGATTACTGTTGCAATTAGAAAAGAACGTCTCTCTTATGAATATATAAAGGACACAATGGAATTTGTTGTTAATATCCCTTCAAAGCACTTAGTTAAAGAAGTAGACTTTTGTGGAGTTCGCTCTGGAAGATCTATAGACAAAATAAAAGCGTGTAACTTTAATATGATTCCTTGTGATAATATCAGTGTTGATATGATTGAATCTTGTCCTATTACACTTGAATGTAAAGTAAAATCCATTACAGAACTAGGTACACATGATTTATTTTTAGCTGAAATACTGTCATCTTATGTTGATGATACATTAATAGATGAAAAAGGGAAAATTCACTTTGAAAAGGCAAATTTAATTACATATGCTCATGGAGAATACTTTGAAATAAAACCTAATTCTTTAGGTTCTTTTGGATATTCTGTTATGAAAAAGAAAACAGCTAAACGCAAAAACTCAGAAAAACATAAAAATAAAACTTCTAAGCATAAATAAAATCAATGACATACTTCATTTGAGTATGTCATTGATTTTATTTATATACATCTACTATCAATCCTGTTATATCATCTACAGTGCTTGCCACATCTAAATTTTCTTTTTCTTCATTTATTAAAGCTATAGTTAATTCTTCTAATTTTTTATCTATAGTTTCAACAGTTAAAAAATATTGAGTTTGCCAAAAGCTTGTATCTCTTTTAACTGAATACATAAATGCCAAAACAGATTCTAAGTATGCTTTTATTTCTCTTTTATATGCTTTAACATCAGCATAACTTTTACTTGCCACCAACTTTAATCCTTTGTTTTTTATGCCCTTAAGCATTTTTTTTAATTCTTCTTCTGATTTTTTTTGTTGTGCAAAGTTAAAATTCTGTGAAAAATCCATTTGCCTACTAACTCTACTTTTTTCTTGTTGCAACTGCGGTGTATTCCTTACTTTAGATATTTCCATTTAACTCCTCCACTTATATGTATAAATAAAATTTTAGATTGTATTCTTACATATATTATATAGGTATTTTAATTTATATACAAAACTTTTATTAATTGAAAGCTAATAAAAAAATATGTTGTTGGTAATTTTTTTCAAAATGGTATATAATGTTTATTATTTTATGTTCATTTTTTTATTACCATTAGTAAATAATATTATAAAAGGCGGTGAATTATTTTATGAAAAATTTATTTCAAATGTTTTGGACTTTCTTCAAAATAGGAAGTTTTACATTTGGTGGTGGTTATGCAATGATTCCTTTAATTGAAAAAGAAGTTGTAGAAAATCATAACTGGCTTACCAAGGAAGAATTTCTAGATATACTAGTTATAGCTCAGAGCTTCCCAGGTGCTCTTGCTATTAATACTTGTACTTTTATAGGCTATAAGATAGGCAAACTTCCAGGAGCCATACTAGGATTATTAGGGGTCTCATTACCATCTTTTTTTATAATAGTCCTTATAGCAATGTTTTTTGAAAAATTTAGAAGTTTACATATTGTTGAAAGAATGTTTAAAGGTATAAATGCTGCTGTTCCATTATTAGTGTTAGTTGCAGTTGTCAGTCTTAGTAAATCTATAAAGAAAAACATCAATAATATACTTATAATTATATTTACTGTAATTTTAGTAGTTTTATTTGATATTAACCCTGTAATAATTATTATATTATCTGCTATATATGGCATAATTTATAATAGAAAGAAGGTGTCTTAAATGCCTATTCTTTTAAAACTTTATTTAGCTTTCTTAAAAGTTGGAACTTTTGGATTTGGTGGTGGATATGCAATATTATCACTTATAGAAAAAGAAGTAGTTACAAACAATCATTGGCTTAGTTCTAGTGAGTTTGTTGATATAATAGGTATTTCTCAAATGACGCCTGGACCTGTTGCTATAAATTGTGCTACTTTTGCTGGATATAGAGTATATGGTGTACTCGGAAGTATAGTTGCTACTTTAGGTGTTGTAACAACCTCTTTCATACTAGTAACACTTGCATATATCTTTTTTGAGAAATTTAAAGAATCTAAATTATTAACTTCTGCACTTTCTGGAATGAAACCTGCTTTAATAGGTTTAATAATTGGAGTTTTTATTTCTCTTAGTAAAACCTCATATATAGATTTTAAAAGTTTAATTATTGGTGGAATAATTGCTATTCTATTATTCAAGACCAAGATACATCCTATATTAATAATTGTATTTTCTGCTATCTTAGGAATAATATTTTATTAAAAAAGCAATATCAAAAAGATTTTACTTTCTTTTTGATATTGCTTTCATTTTTTATTATGCTACGTCTTCTTTATTTTCACTTTGTGGTCTATTAAATTTCTTAGTGAATTGAGTTGCTAGAACTCCTATTGCTATAAGGTAAAGAACTGCTGTAACATAGTAAGCTATTCTATATCCTGAAGCTCCTAAGAACTTATCATTAAATAAGAATCCTGCTGTGAATAAACCTGCAAGTATAGTTACTACTGATTGAGAAACGAATATAACTGAACTATATGCTGGTCTTAATTCTTTAGTAACGAATTCCATTGGTAATGATTGTACTATTGGGTTAGCTGCATTCATAAGACCTGATCTAAAGAATAATCCTGCTCCTACAGCAAGTACCATCATACTACCAAACTTATCACCATTTCCTATGATTAACATGAATGGTATTGAAAGTAGTGATAATACTGATATTGATGTAACTCTACCAAACTTCTTAGAGAACCATGGTGAGAATACCATAAATATAACCATTGCTAGTGTTTGTACTGCAACAAGTTTAGAAACTACCGCTCTACCAATTCCTAGAGTTCCTAAGAATATAGTAAAGTATGGAACTATAAGAGATGCACCAAATCTTATTAAACTATTGTATATTAAGTATAATAATGCATATTTATTGCATAAAACTTTCCAATCAGTTTTAACTTTTTCACCATTTTTGCCTTCAGCTCTATAGTCTGATTTTACTTCTTTTAGTAGTAATAGTGGAATTGTTCCTAAAATAGCCATTACTACAAATATTAATAGTATATCTGTATGTGCTGATATGTATGCTGTATTTTGTGCTGATGTAAATTCTGCTGCTTTACTTGATAAAGCTTCTGCTTCTGCATATCCTATTCCCATTCTTGCTGCAAATCTCCAAACGATTAGCATACCGCCAGTATAACTAGCTACTGCCATACCTGCAACGTTTGAGTACATAGTTCTTGAGAACATTTTATCTCTTTCTTCTTCTGTTGTGTATTGTGTTAAGAACGGTGGCAATACACAGTCAAATAATAATAGTCCTAATAATAATGCAAGTGTTATACAGCTTACAGCTATCCAGCTTCTAGTAAAACTTACTAGTACTAATCCAGCTATTGAAACTGCTCCACCAAAAACTAATATTTTCTTATATCCAACTTTACTTATTGCTGCAACTAATGCTGCTGCTAATAAAGTTGCTATTCCTGAATATATTGTGTAACTGTTTGCTATTCCTGGTTGAGCTTGTTTTAGGAATGTTATTAATGTATCATTAACAATACCACTTAATATACCCATGAATAAATAACTTAAAAAGAACATTCTACTATTATGTTTATAACGCTTTAATAACTCTTCGTTCATTAAATTCTCCCCCTGCTTTATGAGATATTAATAATTTCTAATTTTAAGCTTACTATTAATTAATTTTTATTTTTAAATTAACCTTTATTAAATTTTTATAAAATTCCGGCCAGAATTGTATACATATTATTAAATAATTCATAATTTATTAATAATTTCGCTCAATTAGTAATATAATATACACAAATGCTAAAATCAAGACATTATTTAAAATTAAAAATATTCTTAATTTTCAATTTTATTCTTTGTGTTTTTATAAATTAAACTTTTATATTCTTTTTTTATCCTTACACTTAATTTTATTAAAATTATTATATTTCATATAAATCACTGTAATCACTACCAATTATTTAGTTTTATTACAATAATATGATGTAATTGAACTTAAATATATTTTACCTATATTAAAAATTTTAATTATATTATAAATTTATTTTTTTTTATTAATTTTCTGTTTTTTATTGCAGCTATCTTATATTAAAGCATTATAAAATTCTATTCTAAATTTTCATTTTATACATTTATAATCTAATTTTAGATATATTAATTTCAATGCTTAATTACATTTTGATTTATTAGTAAAAGTTTAAACTTCCATAAAATAAAAATACCAATCAAAATGATTGGTATTTTTTAAAACAATGTAAACGTTGTGAACTATATCAAATTTTTATTGCTTCATAATAATATATATTATTATGCTGCCTTTTCTTCTTTTTTATCGTCTGTTTGTGGTCTATTAAACTTCTTAGTAAATTGAGTTAGCATAATTACTATAGCTATAGTATACATTACAGCTGTTACATAGTATGCTATTCTATATCCTGAGTTTCCAAAGAACTTATCATTAAATAAGAAACCTGCTGTAAAGAAACCTGCAAGTGTAGTTGCAACTGATTGTGATACGAATATTATTGAACTATATGCCGGTCTTAACTCTTTTGTAACGAATTCCATTGGTAATGATTGTACTATTGGATTTGCTGCGTTCATGAATCCTGATCTAAAGAATAATCCTGCTCCTACTGCAAGTACCATCATGCTACCAAATTTATCTCCGTTTCCTATGATTAACATGAATGGTATTGATATTGATGCAAGTCCTCCAATTGATACAACTCTACCAAACTTTTTAACAAGCCATGGTGAGAACATCATGAATATGCACATTGCTAATGTTTGTAATGTAACAAGCATTGAAACTGTAGCTCTATCTATTCCTAAACTACCTAAGAATATTGCGAAATATGGAGTAATAAGTCCTGCACCAAATCTTATTAAGAAGTTATAAACTAAGTATAATAATGCATATTTGTTTGCAAGTACTTTTAAATCAAATTTCTTTTTACCAGATTCTTCTTTAGCTGCATAATCTTCTTTTACTTCTTTTAATAAGAATAGTGGTATTAATGCTGCAATTGATACTATTATAAACATTAATAATGCATCTTTATGTGCAAGTGTATATCCTAAGTTTTGCTCTTTTGTAAATTCTGCAATTTTTCCTGATAATGCTTTTGCTTCTGAGTATGATATACCTAATCTTGTTGCAAATCTATAAACAACTAACATACCGCCTGTAAAACTAGCTAGTGCCATACCCATAACGTTAGTATACATAACTCTTGAGAAAACTTTATCTCTATTTTCTACCGTTGTATATTGTGTTAAAAATGGTGGTAATATAGCATCAAATAATACAACACCTATTAATAATCCTAATGTTATTGCTATTGATGAAAATGTATTATCTGAAAATTTAACTAATACAAGTGCCGCTATTGATATAATTGGTCCTGATATTATTATTTTTTTATAACCAATTTTTGGAGCTAATGCAACCATTAAAGCTGTTAATAATGTTGCAGCACCCATCCAAACTGAATAACTTTTTGCAACTGTTGGAGCTACTTGGTTTAAGAATGTAACTAGTACGTCAAAAGCCATACCACTCATTATTCCCATGAATATGTAACTAATTAAAAACATATTACTGTTATGTTTATAACGTTTTTGTAAATCTTCGTTCATTAAATATTCCTCCTATTGTTCGAATTAAAACTATAATTTCTTTTATAAATATTGAGATTATTCAAAATGTTATTATGTAATTGATTTTATTTTGCTTTATTTTATGTAATTAATATTTTTATTTTTTGGCCAAAAGAAAATTATTAATTTTATTTTTCTTATTAACATTTTGTTAATATATCAATCTCACAATTAATAATATAATACATACTTTTTATAAAAGCAACACATTAAAAAAAATTAATACTATTAATAATTTTCTGTATTTTTGACTTTTTATGTCTTATTTTATTATTTTTTTGGCTATTTTAGTATATTTTTCTATATTCTTAGGGTTTTTTGTGTTATATTTTTTTATTATTTTTAATTTTTTAAAATAATATTTTCTTTTAAATATTAAATTAAACTTAATCTTCTTTTTAAGTCCGTTAATATTTTATTAATATTTATTTGTTTTTCACCCATCACTAATCAATATTTTATATATTGTATTGAATTTATGAATTAAAAATTAATACAAAATTTAATACAACATATAATTTAATCTATAAATATTTTTCTTTTTTTAGTTGATACTAAATATTATGCTAATAATATTATTTCAATCATAAGATATAATAAATACCATTAATAGAGGTGATTATTTAATGTGGTTTAAAAAAAGTATTGGAGATGTAGTTAAAGATTTAAATTCAAATTTAGATATGGGACTTACATCTAGCCAAGTTGCAGAACAAAGAACTAAATATGGTTTAAACAAATTTTCTACCAAAAAATCTAAAACAAAACTTCAAATGTTTTTTGCTCAACTAAATGACATAATGATTTATATACTTATAATAGCAGCTATATTATCTTTTTTAGTTGGCGAGGTCAGTGATACTATAATTATAGCTATAGTAATTCTTATTAATGCCATAGTTGGTATGATTCAAGAATCTAAAGCTGAAAAAGCATTGGAAGCTTTAAAAGAATTATCTACACCTAAGGCTCTAGTAAAAAGAGACAATTCTATATATGAAATACCATCTGAAGAAGTTGTTCCGGGTGATATAGTTATAATAGATGCTGGCAGATATATTCCTTGTGATTTGCGTCTTATAGAAAGTGCAAATTTACAAATAGAAGAATCTGCTCTAACTGGAGAATCTGTTCCTACAAATAAAGACGCAAATATAACATTGAGTAGTGATGATGTTCCTTTAGGCGACCAAAAAAATATGGCTTTCATGTCAACTCTTGCTACATATGGCAGAGGAATCGGTATCGCAGTTTCTACTGGCATGAATACTGAAATTGGCAAAATTGCTAAAATGTTAGATGAAAGTGAAAATGAACAAACACCACTTCAAATAAAATTAGAGCAACTAGGGAAATACCTTGGTTTCTTAGCTGTTGGCATAAGTGTTTTAATGTTCATTGTTGGAATGATTCAAGGAAGAAACATGTTAGATATGTTTATAACTTCTATAAGTTTAGCTGTAGCTGCAATCCCAGAGGGTCTTCCTGCTATAGTTACTATAGTACTTGCAATTGGTGTCCAAAAAATGATTAAACAAAATGCAATTATTAGAAAGCTTCCTGCTGTTGAAACTCTAGGATCAGTAAATATAATTTGTTCTGATAAAACAGGAACATTAACACAAAATAAAATGACTGTACAAAAATTTTATGCTAACAATTTATTAAAAGATATTAACAGTCTTAATCTTAATAATTCTATAGAAAGATTATTAATTGAAAACTTAGTTTTATGTAATGATGCAACATCTAATAATGGCAATCAAACTGGTGATCCAACTGAAGTCGCTCTAATTGATGTGGGTAATAATTACAATATAGAAAAATCTGAACTTAATAATCTACATCCTCGTGTTAGAGAATTACCTTTTGATTCTGATAGAAAGCTTATGAGCACTATAAATAAGTATGATTCCGCTTACTATATTTTTACAAAAGGTGCTACAGATAACCTTTTAAATTTGTGTAATAAAATTTATATTAATAATGATATTTTAGATTTTACTGAATCTCTTAAAGAAGAAATTTTAAATGCATCTTATAAAATGTCAGATGATGCATTAAGAGTATTAGGTGCAGCCTTTAAAGAAATTTCTGATTTTAATACATTGACTGATTCAGACATAGAAAAAGATTTAATTTTTATAGGTTTAGTTGGAATGATAGACCCACCAAGACTTGAGGTTAAAGATTCTATTGCACTTTGTAAAAATTCTGGTATAAAAACTATAATGATAACTGGTGATCATAAAAATACAGCTTTCGCTATAGCTAAAGAATTAAACATAGCTGAAAATATTGATGAAGTAATTTCTGGATCAGAATTGAATAATTTATCTGATGACGAATTGACAAATAAAATTGATAGCTTAAGAGTATTTGCTAGAGTTTCACCTGAGCATAAAGTTAAAATTGTAAAAGCTTTTAAATCAAAGGGAAATATTGTTTCTATGACTGGTGATGGTGTAAATGATGCCCCTTCTTTAAAAGCTGCTGACATTGGTGTTTCTATGGGTATAACAGGTACAGATGTAGCTAAAGGTGCTTCTGATATGATTTTAACTGATGATAATTTTTCTACTATAGTTTCAGCTATTGAAGAAGGAAGAAATATTTTTAATAACATAAAAAAATCAGTAATTTTCTTAATTTCATGCAATGCTGGGGAGATTGTCGCACTATTTTTAGCAATATTACTTGGGTGGGCATCACCACTAAGTGCTACTCATATATTATGGGTAAATTTAATTACAGATACTTTTCCAGCTCTTGCTTTAGGTATTGACCCTGGTGATAAAGAAGTAATGAATAAAAAACCTCGTAATCCTAAAGATAGTCTGTTTAAAAACTCTATATTATCACTTATTTTCAATGGATTTTTAATTGGTATATTAACATTGGTTGCATTTATATATGGTGTTAGGGTTTATGGCGGTAGTACTATGACTTTATCTAATGTAAGTGCCAAGGTATTAATTCATGCTCAAACTCTAGCTTTCACCGTTTTAAGTGGAACTCAACTAGCTCATTCTTTAAATATGAGAAATGAAAGTAAATCAATATTTTCAATTGGTGTCTTTTCTAACAAATACTTAATAGGTGCTATTTTATTAGGATTTTTACTTCAATTACTTGTAATAACTATTCCACCTATAGCTTCTTTATTTGGTGTCTATAGACTTACTATTAATGATTGGATTTTTGTTATAATTATAAGCCTAATTCCAATAATTTCAAATGAGCTTATTAAAATATTTAAAAGATCTAAAATAAGAAAACACTCATAAATGAGTGTTTTCTTATTTACAATAACCTAATTACAAAAGCTTTGTTCCATTTGAATCTTGAACTATAAGTTTTCTTTTCATAAGCCCACCTAAAGCTCTTTTAAATGCATTTTTACTTGTTTTAAATATCTTTTCAATATCTTGTGGTGCTGACTTATCATTTAAAGTCATAAATCCATTGTTAGATTTAAGATATTCATATATCTGAGTTTCTAAATCTTTTTTCTCTTCTAATCTAACTTTTCTTAATGAAACTCCAACTTTTCCATCTTCATAATATTTCTTAACTCTTACTTTAACTTCTTCTCCAACTTTTAATCTTCCATAATACTCATTTTTTAGTATTACACCCCTATAAGTATTTTCTAAAGCAACTTCTGCTGAGCCATTTGTTTGAAATCCATATACTGTTCCTTCTAATTCTTGTCCTATATCATATGAGTTTGTATCATGTAAATATTTGTCAATCTTCATGGTTGCTGCTAGCCTATTTGTTTTATCTAAATATAAGGCAAATAAATATTTTTCACCAACTTCTAATTTATTAGTAACTTCTTTAAATGGAACTAACACATCTCTTTCTAATCCTATATTTACAAATGAACCAATTTTAGCTTTATCAACAACCTCTAAATATGCTATATTTCCTACTGTTACCAATGGCATATTCATAGTTGCAATTATTCTATCTTCTGAATCTCTATATATAAATACTTCAATTTCATCATCAATTTCTATTTTTTGTCCTAATGCACTCTTGTTAGGTAATAACACATCATCAGATGTGTTTCCTGTCTCTGCATTTAAATAATATCCAAACTCCGCTTTTCTTATTACTTTTAATTTATTTATTTCTCCAATTTTTATCATTTAAATTCTCCTAATTTTTATATTTTTCCTATTTCATATACTCTACTAATTTATCTACTAACTTAACTAGATACTTTTCTTCTAAATCTGAAAATCTTTTTAAGAATGGACTATCAATATCTAAAACACCATACAATTCATCATTTTTAATAATTGGTATTACTATTTCAGACTTTGATTCACAGTCACAAGCTATATGCCCCGGAAATTCTTCTACATTCTCTACTCTTTGTATCTTTCTTAGTTTAGCTGCTGTTCCACAAACTCCATGTCCTATTTTTATTCTGTTACATGCCGGTTTACCTTGAAATGGCCCTAAAACTAATTCATCACCTCTTTTTAGGTAAAATCCACTCCAATTTATATCATCAACCATAACATATATTATAGCACTGATATTGCTTAAATTTGCTAATATATCATTTTCACTACTCATTTGAGATGTAACAAAATTTATCATTAATTTATATCTTTCTTCCCTAGTCATCTTTTCTATATTGCTAAGCTTAAACATATTTCCATCCCCAATCATCATATACGTTCCAACTATAAGTTTTTAGTTTATACACACTTATTATAGTTTTCTAAGCTCAAATTTAAAATAATATCTTTATCAAATAATAATTCTAGAGTTATAAGTTATTCCTATTTTTATATTTGGAACTAAGTAAGAAGTAAGAGTGAAAAGTGATGGTTGATATTACTCTCTTTGTTCCTAATATCTAAAAATAAAAATACTTAAAAACTATGTTTTTATATGATGTTTAAATCATTTGCTTTGCAACTCATTATAAAAATTGATTTAAAAAACTGATACTTCAGTTTTATCCTTCATTGTTAATTGTTCATCGTTAATTTTTGTACAAAATTTCAAATTGCTCTTTCTCAACTGAAATAAAAATAATTTTAAGTTTCAACTTGTATTCCTATAAATTTCCCATTTTATGTTTTTTAGAAAGTTTTACATATTCTTTTGCTGATTTATCAATACTTTCTATTTCTTCCTTAGTAAGTTCTCTTATAACTTTGGCTGGTGATCCCATACACAAAACACCTGAAGGAATCTTTTTTCCTTGTGTAACTAAACTGCCTGCACCTATTATAGTATTTTCACCTATTTCTGCATCATTAAGTATTATTGAACCCATTCCAATTAGGACATTATTTGAAATTTTACAACCATGTATTATTGCATTATGTCCAATTGTAACATTCTCTCCTATTATTGTAGGAAATCCAAAATCATTATGAACTGTTGAATTTTCTTGTATATTAGTATTCTTGCCAACTTTTAAATAACTCATATCACTTCTTAAAGCAGCACCATACCATATATTTGCGTCCTCATTTATCTCTACGTCTCCTACTATCACAGAATTCTCCGCAATAAAGCAACTTTCATGTACTATTGGAGTTTTCCCCATTACTGATTTTATCATAAAAAAACCTCCTTTATTTAATAAATTTGTATCTTTCATCTAAAATGGGATTTAAATACTTTCTTATTCTTAAATTACTATATATTTGAAAAATATTTTAAGAATAGACTTAAAATATTAGTAAAAACTAATTTGTGTTGTTTAAAATTTACTTCTATAAAATCTTATTATATCATTTAATATTCTCTATAACATT
Organism: Clostridium amazonense; assembly: GCF_056431285.1. Taxonomy (NCBI): domain Bacteria; kingdom Bacillati; phylum Bacillota; class Clostridia; order Eubacteriales; family Clostridiaceae; genus Clostridium; species Clostridium amazonense. The sequence continues at coordinate 899,231 of NZ_JBWKMH010000033.1, forward strand.
TTAATTTATAACATTAAAAAAATCTATACATTTACATTTTATATTATATATTTATTTTATATTTATATATAAACAAGAGGTTTTAAACGAATTTTGTTATTTTATCGTTATTTATTATGATTTTTACATAATAATATTTCTTGATTATAAATCACCCTTATTATATAATACAACATGTAGTGCACTCAAATATCACTTATTCTACATATAGTGTATGAGTGTGTTTAGTTTTAGGAGGTGACAATGCTGTTATATGCTTATTTTTAGCATTCAGCAATGATAATGAATAATATATTAAAAAGATATTTTACTAAAGAATTAGAAAACAACACTAAACTTACTGTATATGATTTATTTCAATGGAAAAAAGTTGATGTGTTTTTAAAAGATTATAAAACTAATAAAATTTTGATAGATATGAAGGATTTAGAATTTCCTTCTCATTATTCACAAAATGCATGTGATATAATAGCTTCAAAATATTTCAGAAAAGCATTAGTACCTAATGATTGTGGATATGAAAACAGCCTAAAAATGGTTGTTCACAGAATTGTAAATTTTTGGTGTGAAGCTTTAATTGATGAAGGCTTAATAAGTACAGGTGATGAACATAAAATTTTATATGATGAACTTGCTTATTGTTTTTTAAATCAAATGTATGCTCCAAACTCTCCCCAATGGTTTAATACTGGATTAAAACATTCTTATGACATACATGGTAATTCACTAAATACTTTCTATTTTGACCCTAAAGGAAAAAAAGTATTAAAAAGCAAGGATGCTTATACTAGAACTCAAGCTTCTGCATGCTTTATTCTTTCTATTGAGGATAAACTGCTAGGTAATCATTCTATCTCTGAGCAATATGTTACCGAAACTAAATTATTCAAAGGTGGTTCTGGTACTGGCACTAATTACTCAACAATAAGAGCTAAAGGTGAAAAATTATCTGGTGGTGGAGTTTCTTCTGGAGTTATGAGCTTTTTAAAAGGACTAGATAGAAATGCGGGTGCTATAAAATCTGGTGGAACTACAAGAAGAGCTGCTAAAATGGTTGCACTAGATATAAATCATCCTGAAATAGTGGACTTTATCGAATGGAAGTCTAAAGAGGAAGATAAAGTTAAGGCTCTTGGCAAAATGGGATATGATGCAAGCTTTGAAGGTGAAGCATATGAAACTGTTTCTGGTCAAAATGGAAATAATTCTATACGTTTCAGTGATGAATTTATGAAAAAAGTAGACAATTTACCTAATAATCAAGATGAAACAATAGAACTTGTAGGAAGAGTTGATAACAGAGTTAATGAGACTATTAAAGTAAAAACTCTTTGGGATAAGTTTAATACTAGCGCGTGGAAATGTGCAGACCCAGCCCCTCAATTTGATGATACTTTTAATGCATGGCATACATGTCCTTGTGGAGAAGATGGTGTTTATGGTGCCAAATATAATAGAATTAATTCTACTAATCCTTGTGGGGAATATGCATTTTTAGATGATACTTCATGTAATTTAGCATCAATAAATGTTTATAAGTTTTTTGATGAAACTACTAACCATTTTGATTTAGAAGGATATGTTCATTTAGTTTCTATTATTCAATTAGCTTTAGAAGCTTCAATCCATTGGGGCCAATTCCCTACAGAAGATATAGCAAGAAAAACTTATCTTTTCAGAACAACTGGACTTGGAATATCTAATCTGGCATCATTACTTATGGTTATGGGATATCCTTATAATTCTGAAGAAGCTAGAGCATTTTCAGCTAGTTTAATTGGTATATTAACTTCTAATTCTTATGTTACTTCTTCAATGATGGCTAAAAAACTTGGTTCATTTGAAAAGTATGAACTAAATAAAGAACATATGTTAAAAGTAATTAGAAATCATTGTAGAGCAGCTAAAGCTTTAAATACTAAGTATGAAGATTTAAACTATACTCCATTAGAAGTTAATCATGCACTTTTAGATAAAATGGGATTATCTAACGTAAGTAATTGCTTGAAAGAATCTTGGCTTAATGCGTATTCTTTAGGTAAAAAATATGGTTATAGAAATGCTCAAGTTTCTGTTATTGCGCCTACTGGAACTATTTCTTTTGCAATGGACTGTGGTGCTACGTCTATTGAACCTTATTTTTCACACTTTATATATAAAAAATTATCTGGTGGTGGATTTATGACTATAGTAAATCCAGTTATTGAAGCTAGCCTTAAAAACTTAGGATATGATAAAAACGAAGTAAATGATATTTTAAATTATATCTTAAGAAAAGAAATTGTAAATGAAGATGGTTTTGAATATGAAAAGATAATTGATGGCAAAATTGAAGGTGCTCCACATTTAAAACCTGAACATCTTGCTATATTTGATACTGCAAATAAATGTGGTTCAGGTGAAAGATATATAACACCAGAAGGTCATGTATTCATGATGGCTAGTATAACTCCTATGATTTCAGGTGCTATATCTAAAACCGTTAACTTACCTAATAATGCAACTATAGATGATTTTAAAAAAGTTGTTATTGACTCTTGGAAACTTGGTGTAAAAGGTATTTCGTTATATAGGGATGGATGTAAAGCAAGCCAGCCATTAAATACTACTTTAAATGATGATAAAAAGTTAAATTTAGAAGACTTAACTTATACTGAACTATTAAATAAAGCTAAAAGTTTAGAATTTAAAACACATATATCTAGTCGTGAGAAACCTGAAGGTATAAGATATGGAACAACTCATCCAGCTCAAATAGATGATGTCAAAATTTATACTACAGTCAATAGAAATGTTAATGGCGATATAACTGAAATTTACATTACTACAGATAGAGAAGGTACTATTATTACTGGACTTTTAAACTCACTTTCTAAATCTATATCTGTGATGTTACAATATCATGTTCCAGCATCAGATATTTCAAAAATGTTACGTGGTCAAAAATATGAACCTTATGGATTTGTTCAAAAGCATCCTTATATTAAAAGTGTAACTTCTATTTCAGATTTAATAAGTAAAATTATAGATATTGAACTTGGGGACTTTTCTCGTTGTCAAGTAAAACCTCAACTTACTAACTTAAAAATTAACTTTCATAAAACTAATTTAGAGGCTACTGTTACTGATGAAATTTCAAGTAGCACTATTGAAGGTGAAAGAATTTACTCAGAAATTTGTTCCAATTGTTCAAGTACTCACCTTGTTAAAAATGGTACTTGTAAGGTTTGTCAAGATTGCGGAACCACTACAGGATGTAGCTAAAAAATAAGAAGGAAATTTTCATTTGAAAATTTCCTTCTTATTTATTTAACTCTTTTGTAACTTTACTTACTTCTTTACTCCAATTATCAACATACTCATCAGTAGCCCACTCAGCCATTATAATTTTTTCATTACTTTTTAAATCTATTTCAGCTAATGCTTCCTCTTGTATATTACTTCCTTTAACTTCATAAATAAGCATTTTATCATTAGTAAATCCTACTGCTAAGCTTTTATTAGGAGAAAATATTATATCCTTTAATTTAGGTACTTGATCTTTAACCTTACTCAATGGCAAGTACACCGAATCATATCTCAATATTGTCTGAGGTATTTCTATAGGTATACAAAAATCTACATAATCAAAGTTACTATTTGTAGTACTTATTCTTCCATTAAGTGACCACTTTCCTGGAACTCGTTCTACTGACATACTTGTAAAATTTTCTATGTTAACATTTTTATTATCATATCCTTGGTTTAATGCTCCTATTATAGACTTCTCAAGAACTTTCATTCCATCCTTGTTTAAGATTTTTGACGCTGTTATATCTTTTACATCACCAGCATAAATAGTATCTACTGGTATTATACTTATATCTTCATAACTTTTTCCTATTCCCTCTTCGCTTAAAATACTTGAATAAGCTTTTATACTAACATAGTCATTACATATGAAATTTATTTCTGTTGAAGCATAAAAACTCTTATTTGTTTTCAATACACTTTCTAATGCAATCCTTCTCTGTTCTTTTTCTAAAGGAGATATTAGTATGTCATCATAAATTTTTTCTTCTGTCACAACTTTTTCAGAATTAATTTTCCAAAATCCACTTTTTCTTGGTAATAATATATATGGAATTTCTTTTATTTCTATAGTGCTTCCATTATATCCAATCCATATTGTTCTATACAAAAAATTATTTATATTATCTGTATAATTTAAAAATCTTTCTGGATAATGTACATTATAATTTTCATTTTTAGATTTTAATCCTATTAATACACCACTTTTTTGATCATTGTGATTAATTGAACTTTCCTCAAAGCCACTTATAGATACACCCCTATTTTGTCTCTTTTTCTTAATAGTATCCATATCACCTTCACTAATTCTAGATAAGTGATATAAAATATCATTATTTTCTATAATAGCATTATTATCATCTATTAATATTATTTCTTCATAATATCGTTCTTTTGAAGATATAGATACAACTTTCACCTCTTCTTCTTTTATCCCTATTTCCTCTGGAAGTTTTCCATATTTATTAAAAATATACTCATTTGAATCTACAATTTTTAATTTATAATTAGGATTTTTATAGGTATTGTTAGGAAATATAGCTACTTCTTTATTTAGTATAATTATCTTTTCATCCCATGTTGCTGAAGGTATACTATCATCTTTTATTTTGTTTTCCAATACAGTATGTTTATTTATTAGCCATTGTCCTGAAATTATTGGTGTTGCTTCTGGTTTTTCTGTATTTATTCCAAATTCATCTGCTTCATATTTACAACCAGTGAATATAATTATTATTAAAAATAATAATATATACTTAAATATCTTTTTCATAAATTCATATCCTCTATGATAATAATTTTATAGGTACACTAAGGGTAACTTCTGTCCCTATATTTATTTCACTTTCTATTTTTAGCTTTCCATTATGCAACTCCATTATTTCCTCACATACTGATAACCCTATTCCATTACTAGATTTAGAACTATTACCTTTATAGAATTTCTCTTTAACCTTCAGTAAATCTTCCTTGCTAATTCCACTTCCATTATCTTTTACTGACATATATATATTATTTTCATCTGCTCTTAAATGCACACCTATATTTCCACCTTTATCAGTAAATTTAATTGCATTGTCAATTATGTTTATAAGCACTTGCTTTATCCTATTTTTATCAACCATTACTATTGGTATTTGACCATCTATTTTTAATGACAACCCTAAGCCTTCATTCCTAATTCTAGGATTTACTTGTCTACACACACTTTCAACTAACTCTTCCATATCAGTATTTTGCTTTTTCAAAGTTATATTTCCTGATAATAATTTTGAAAAATCTAAAAGATCTTCAACTAAATATGTTAATCTATCTACTTCCTGCTCTATAATATCTAATCCCTCTTTAATTTCTTCTTCATCTTCAAAATCAGATGATTTTAAAACTATAGACCATCCTTTTATAGAAGTAAGAGGCGTTCTAAGTTCATGTGAAACAGATGCAATAAATTCATTTTTAACTTTTTCATTTTTAAGAATTTCTTCTGACATATAATTTAATGTATCTGATAACTTTCCTAATTCATCATCTGCAAACTTAGGAATTTTTTCTTTAAAGTTTCCTTTAGCCATTTTCTCCGCACCATCAGATATATTTTTTAATGGTCTGCTTACGCTATTAGAAATTAAAACACTTACAAAACTTGATAAAATAACAACTCCTATACCTGACATTACTGCATATTTAGATAACTTAATTATACTTGTTTTTATATTTTCTGTTGATGAAATAAACCTTAGTACTCCATCAATCTCACTATTATAATACAATGGCATATATACACTAATTACTGATACACCATTTATATCTGTCTTTTCCTTATACATTCTGTTTTTTCCACTTATTAAATTTTTAAAGTTATCATTTCGTTCTATTTTATCAAAAATTTCTCCTTGTGAATCCATTATTATATTTCCATTTTTATCAATAATTTGTGCTTTAACATCTGTATCTTCCCAGAATAAATCTACATCATTTGCAACATTGCTTCTTAGTGTGGAATTATAAAAATACGTATTATAGAAATTACTCGAAATGGATATTTGATTTGTTAATCTTTCTTCAAGACTCCTATAATAGTAACTTCTGATTGCTACTATTGCTATAATTTCCACAAATACAATAGTAATTATTATACTAATTAAATATCCACCTGCTATTTTACTTTTTATTGAAGCCAATCTATATCTCCTTCCATCTATATCCTGTACCCCAAACAGTCTCAATATATTCTGGTTCAGAAGCATTAGTTTCTATTTTACTTCTAAGTCTTCTTATATTAACATCTACAATTTTATTATCACCTACATAATTATATCCCCAAACCATATCTAAAAGTTCATCTCTACTAAATGCCTTTCCTTTATTTTCAATAAACATTTTAACTAGCATATACTCTTTTGGTGTTAAATCTACTTCTTCACCATTTTTATATACTTTCTTACTATATAAATCTATTTTAAATTCTCCAGATAATAACATGTTGCTATTTTTATCTTTATTGGTTTGTTTTAATCTCCTAAGCAAGGATTTAATAATAGCAATTAATTCCATGGGGTTAAATGGCTTTACTAGATAATGATCTGCCCCAAAACTTAATCCTTGAATTTTATCTGTATCTTGCCCCCTTGCTGTTAGCATTATAACACCCATCTCTGGATATTCCTTTTTTAAAATTTCAGATACTTTAAACCCATCAATTCCATTGCCTAACATAACATCCAGTATAACTATATCAGGATTTTCTTCTCTAGCTTTTTGAACTCCGTCTTCTCCATTTTCAGCTTCTATAACTATAAAATTTTCTCTTTTTAAACTTATTTTTAAAAACTTTCTAATTGAACTTTCATCTTCAACAATTAAGATTTTCTCCATTCTCAATATCACCTTTCTCTAATTTTTTATATAATAAAAAGTCACATAAACTTCTGTGACTTTACTTATCATTATCTACTTCTTTATAATCAACATCTATAATCACAGAATCATCATTATCATTTTCTTCTGTACCTAAATTTTCTTTGTTAGAATAGTTGTATTGACTATAATTCTCATTAGACTTATTAATTTCCTTTTTAGCTTTATATTTTAAATATACAAGCCCTAAAACGGCTACTAATATAACAAAAGCTATTATAGTAAAAATACCACTTATAATCGTACCAAATATGGTTAATATTGATGGTCCTAAAACTATAATAAGAATAATACCTAATATTACATATATTATATTTTTACCTTTCATTCTTGTATTCACCTCTTCCTATATAAACTTAGCATTATTATTATACTATAAGTTTGTTTCAATTTAATTTCAATAGAAAAAATTTATAAAAAAGCTCCATCTACATTAATTATTTGACCTGTTATATAAGAAGATTCCTTAGATGCTAAAAAAGCAACAGTATTAGCCACTTCATTTCCTTCTCCTAATCTACCTATTGGTATTTCATTAATAAGCTCATTCATTTCTTCATCAGATAAAAATGAATTCATCTCTGTATTTATTACTCCCGGCGCTACCGCATTAACTCTTATATTCATTGGTGCTAATTCTTTTGCTAGTGCTTTAGTAAATAAATTTACTGCACCTTTTGATGTAGAATAAATCACCTCACAAGCTGCACCTGCATTTCCCCACATTGAAGAAATATTTATTATGCTACCTTGGGACCTACTTATCATGTGTGGACAAACATTTCTACACATATTAAATATTCCTTTAATATTAATATTCATTATATCATCAAAATCTTTTTCATCCATATCTATAAATAATCCAACTTTAGATATTGCTGCATTATTTACTAATATGTCTATTTTACTAAAAGTATTAAGTGTCTTGGTTACTAATTCATTACAAAATTCATAATTTGATACATCACCTTTTACTAAAATACCATACCCTCCAATTTCTTTTATTTCTTCTAATGTTTTCCTTGCAGCTTCATCATTATCTTTATAATTAATTACAACACTAGCACCTCTTTTAGTTAACTCTAAAGCTATACTTTTTCCTATTCCTCTACTTGCACCTGTAATTATTGCAATCTTACCTTGTAAATTCATTTTTCCTCCTACTATAGGGTTCCAAGTTCAAATTTTAAATAATACATTTATCAAATGATAATTCTAGAGTTGAAATTTATTCATGTTTTTATATTTGGAACCAATTAAGAACTAAGAAGTAAGAGTGAAAAGTTATGGTAGCTATTACTCACTTTGTTCCTAATATCCCAAAATAGAAATATATAAAAACTAGTTTTTATATTACGTTTAAATAATTTGCTTTGAAAATTTAATAAAAAATCATTCTTTTAAATTGGAAATCCAATTTTTACATTCACTTTCAATTTTCAATTAAACTAATTAGAATTCTCAACTGAAACATGAATAACTTAAAGTTTAGACTTGTATCCCTATTAACACTATATTTATGTATATTTATTATTTTACTTTTTATTATTATCAATAAATATTATACCATTTATTGATAAACTTCAAAATATTTAGATAAAGCCTTTATTATTATTGAAATTTATGATATTATTAACTAGAAATCGTAGTAAGGGGGGTTTGTATTATGGCTTACAAAATCGCTGATGCTTGCATTAGCTGTGGTGCTTGTGAAGCAGAATGCCCAGTTAACGCTATAAGTGCAGGAGACGGATTATATGTTATAGATGCTAACACTTGTATCGAATGTGGTGCTTGTGCTAACGTTTGTCCAGTTGGAGCTCCAGCTCAAGAATAATTTAACATATTAACCTATTATATTTAATAGGAAATGGCTGATTTTTTTAAAATCAGCCTTTTGTTTTGTACAAGCTTATATTTTACATTTAAAGTAAAAAAGCTACACATTATAATTATAAATGTGTAGCAATATAAAATTATTACAAAATTAATTTTTGAAGATTTGTTTTATAATTGTTTTGAACTGTAATTCCTTTAATAGCTAAACATATTTTAAATGATGTTAAATTCAAAAACTTAATTTAAATTAAAATTTTGCAAAAATTTTTTATAAATTAAAATTTGTTTATCTATTATATGTAATTAAATTTATACTATGCTTCCAAATCCTTCTCCTAAAGTTTCATGAACATTGTATATTATTACAAATGCATTTTTATCATTTTCTCTTATGTATCCTCTTAATTTTATAAACTCTTTCTTGTCCATTACTGCTGTTAATACTTGCTTTCTTTCCTCAGTATATGCACCCTTAGCCTCATACACTGTAGCTCCTCTTCCTAACTCTTCCATTATAAATTTCTTTATTTTTTCATTTTCTGAACTTACTATTTCAACTTTTCTAATTACATTAAATCCATCAATTATATAATCTACTGTAAATCCATTAATTATAACACCAAGTAAAGAATACATACCTATCATCGGTCCAAAGGCTGCAACTGCCATTAATGTTACAGAAAAATCTGTAATAAGTAATCCTTTACCTATATCTAATCTTAAATATTTATTAAGTATTTTTGCTATTATATCTGTACCACCAGTTGATGCATCTTGATTAAATATAATTCCCATTCCTACAGCACCTATTATAATACCAAAAACTAAATTAATTAATAAATCATCTACAATTGGTCCATTTAAACCAAGTACTTTTGGTATTACAGCCATTAATGTAGGCAACATTAAACTGCAATAAATTGATTTTACTCCAAAACTCGCTCCTATAAATATAAATCCAATTATATATAAAATAACATCTAACCCTAGCATTATTACTGGAACACTTAATGCTGGTATATAATTATTTACTACTATGGCTATACCTGATATTCCACCTGCTGCTAAGTTATTAGGAACCAAAAATATAGATAATCCAGCTGCTAAAAATATTAATCCAATAGTTATAAAAAATAACTCTTTAAATAGTTTCTTACTCATAATTCTCTCCTTTCAGTATAATAACATCATCTATTAATGTTATTATTTTCATTAGTTCATAATAATACTCTTCATATAGTTTAATTTTGTAATATATTTTTTGTTAATAGAATGTTAACATTTAAAAAACTTCAATAAAAATCATGAGAAAAAATTTTCCCATGATTATCCTTACTTGCTAAATACATCTTTAACTATTGCAAATATGTCTTTTCCTATCTTTAAATATTCAGTCAAACTGTCTTTTGTTTCAACAACTTCCTCTGTAACATCATTTACAGCTTCACTAACATTTTTTACATTATCAGTTATATTTACTATGTTTTCTGCCGCTTCTGGCAATGAATCAATAACTTTAGTTACATTTCCTTCATTTTTTTCTATAATACTATTTAAATTTTGTAGGAACTTTATTCCTTTACTTAAGAAAATAATTAAAAATACTAATGCTGTTCCACCAAGTATACTTAGTATTATAAAAAATAAATTTTCAACTGATATATACATTAAAACTTCACCTTATTTCTTGTGATAATATAGGATTCCAAGCTAAAATTTTAAATAACATCTTTATCAAATGATATTATTAAGCTTACAGTTTATTGCTATTTTTATATTTGGAACCAGTTGACAATTGAAAATTGATAATTGATAATTGACAGTTATGGTTAATATTACTCATTTCATTCCTAATATTTAAAATAGAAATACATAAAAACTATGTTTTTATATTGTTTTTAACTAATTGGAAATCCAATTTTCACCTTCACTGTCCACTGTCCACTGTCAATTGTCCATTGTCAATTTTTAAAAATATAGATTAAAACTTAAAATTAAAATTCTCAACTAAAACATAAATAACTTAAAGTTTAAACTTATATTCCTATATATAGAATTTCAAATTTATCTTTTAAATTATTAATTTAAAAACTTGAACACTCTCAATGTTAATCTTATTTTTCTTCTTCCATATTTTCCTGTGGAATTTCTCCAAGTGTTTCTTCATCATCAACTATGTTATGTTCTTCTTTAATCACTTCTTTGAATGCTTCTTCTAAAGCTTCTTCAACAATTTCTTCAATATTTTCATCTGACTCTAAATCACATTTACACATAGATTTTTTCTTTTCAACTATATATTCACTTATTTTTTCTTTAGCTTCATTTACATTTTCTTTTAATTCTAATGATTTATCTTTTAATAAATCATTAGCTTCTTTAGCTTTATCTTTTATATCTCCAACTGTTTCCTTTCCTGACTTAGGTGCTAATAACATTCCTCCTATAAGCCCTAATGTAGTACTTGCTGCTGCAGTCATAGCTATTTTTCTTCTTTGTCTCTTTTTCTCTTTCTTTTCCAGTTCTATTTTTCTTCTTTTCATATCAGATACTAATCCCATAAAACTACCTCCAAAATATATTTTTGTTTGATGCTAAGTATTTTAAGCTTGGACATCTTATATATTCTTTATTCGTATTTTTTTAATTTTATTTATATTTTATAAGATATTTTTTTAATAATTTCTAAAATATTACTACTAATATATCTATATTATCATAAAACTTTAATTATATAAACATTTTTTCATATAATTTTCTTTATTTTAAAACTTAACTTTAAATTTACAGTGTTTCCTTTTTTATTTATTTTCTGATTATAATGTAATATTTTTTATTTACTATTTTAAATACTATAAAGTTTCAAAAATATAAATTTATATTATATAAAATAAAAAAGCATTAAAATTAATAAGAGGGCAAAATTAAATCTTTGCCCTCTTATTATTATTCATATAGTATTTTTTAGAATTCAGCTGTTCCTGTTGTTCTTGGGAATGGTATTACATCTCTTATATTGCTTATACCAGTCATATACATTATCATTCTTTCAAATCCTAATCCAAATCCAGCGTGTTTAGTTCCACCGTATTTTCTTAGTTCTAAATACCACCAGTAATCTTCTTTTTTAAGTCCTAATTCAGCCATTCTGCTTTCTAATACATCAATTCTTTCTTCTCTTTGGCTTCCTCCAACTATTTCTCCTATTCCTGGTACTAATAAATCCATAGCTGCAACTGTTTTATTATCATCATTTATTCTCATATAAAATGCTTTTATTTCCTTTGGATAGTCAGTTACAAATACTGGTTTCTTAAATATTTCTTCTGTTAAATATCTTTCATGTTCAGTTTGTAAATCTATACCCCATTCAACTGGATATTCAAATTCTTTTCCTGATTTTTTAAGCATTTCAACTGCTTCTGTATAAGTTACTCTACCAAACTCTGAACTTGCAACATGCATTAATCTTTCTTTTAGTCCTTTATCTACAAAACTATTAAAGAAATCTATCTCTTCTGGAGCATTTTCCATAACATAATTTATAATATATTTTATCATATCTTCAGCAAGTTCCATATCATCCATTAAATCTGCAAATGCTATTTCTGGCTCTATCATCCAGAATTCTGCAGCATGTTTTGCTGTATTTGAATTTTCTGCTCTAAATGTTGGTCCAAAAGTATATACATTTCTGAATGCTAATGCATATGCTTCTGCTGCAAGTTGACCACTAACTGTTAAATTTGTCTCTTTACCAAAGAAATCTTGCTTGTAATCAATTGCTCCATCTTCTGTTTTAGGAACATTATCTAAATCCATAGTTGTAATTCTGAACATTTCTCCAGCACCTTCACAATCACTACCAGTGATTATTGGTGTATGAGTGTATACAAACCCTCTTTCTTGGAAAAATTTGTGTATAGCAAATGCTGTTAATGAACGAACTCTAAACACAGCTGAGAATGTGTTACTTCTTGGTCTTAAATGAGCTATGCTTCTTAAGAACTCAAAGCTATGTCTTTTCTTTTGTAGTGGATAATCATTGTCTGATAATCCCTCTATTTCAATTCTAGTTGCTTTTAATTCAAATGGTTGTTTAGCTCCTGGTGTTAAAACAAGTTTTCCTTCTACTGTTAAAGATGAACTTATACTTAATTTTGATACTTCTTTGAAATTTTCTAATTCCTCTTCAAATACTACTTGAATATTTTTAAAGAAGCTACCATCATTAATTTCTATAAACCCAAAGTTTTTAGAAGCTCTTAATGTTCTAATCCATCCACTTATACTTATTTCTTGATCTGCATATTTTTCTTGTTCTCTGTAAAGTTGTTTTACAACTACCTTTTCCATATTTATTCCTCCTTCTTGATTTAGGCATATTCAACATACCTTGCATAAAATACTTTATATATTAATATTTTTAAATTAAACAAATTAATTTTGGGTAAATAAAAAAACCTTTCATCCCAAATAGGGACGAAAGGTATTATTTCGCGGTACCACCCAAATTGTCATAAATGACCACTCTACCAGTACGGATTTTTATCGATACTGTTCAAAATTATAACGGTTTGAATCCGTCTAAGCCTACTCTTTTACAATTTCGGTTAGAAACTCCAAGATGTTCTTCAACATAAGTTTCATATTGACCTCACACCATCGTCAACTCGCTTTAATTACCTCTTACATCTACTCTTCTCTTCATCGTCTTTTTATTTAAATTTGAATTCTTAATATGATTTTATATTGACACAATTGAAATGTCAAGACCTAAAACTGTTAAAATCACTAATTATTATATACATTTTTCAATATATTATACGATAACTACGTTTTTTACACCATTTTCAATTGCAATTTTTCTTAATTCTTCCATGTATTCCTGTTTAGGTGTGTATGCTTTTAAAAGCTCTTCTCTAACACCTAACTGTCTAAATTTAATAATTTTATATATTATATTTTCATCTAATTTAGCAATAAGCTTACTTCCCATATCAACAGTATATTCATTATCTAAAAGTTCTGGTACTACTACTGTTCTTATTTCATAAACTTTATGAAGCTTTGTAAGTTCTTCGATATTCTTTATAACTATCTCATTGGAAAGTCCAGTTAATTCCTTATTTTCATCTGCATTAAATGCTTTTAAATCTATCATAGTTTTATCTGTAACTTTTAGTAATTCCTCATTTTTATATAAATTTGTTGATCCATTAGTATCAATAAATGTTGTTAATCCTAATTCCTTTACCTTTTTAAATAGTTCTATAAGAAAATCACTTTGAAGAGTACATTCTCCCCCTGAAACTGTTATTCCAGATATAAACATTTGAACTTTCTTAATTTCTTCTATTATTTCATCTACTGTCATTTCTGTAGTTTTAGGAGTACTATTTATACTACATGCAGCTATACAAGCATCACAATTTTTACACTTGCTTCTATCATAACTAACTTTCTTATTGACTATGGAAAGTGCTCCATACTTACATTCACTTACGCACTTCCCACAATTTATACATAAATTTATAGTTTCAGGATTATGACAATATAAACAATTATAATTACACTGTTGAAGAAATATTGCCATCCTATTTCCTTCTCCATCTACTGAGCTAAATGGAATTATTTTATTAACTAAAGCTTTAGTTTTCATTATGTCTTAGTCTTCTCTCTAATATTTTTGCATTTTTAGCTGCACCATATCCTAACACAACAGTATCATTTAAAACTTGCTCATTTTTTTCTAGTTTCTCTATATCTGATCTTTTAACTAAATATCCTGTTATTCTTATAACATCACAATCTTCACAATAAACAGATATATATCTTATATTTAATTTAAATGCTCCTTTTATTATATCAACTATGGCCTTTGGATTTCTTTTTGATGTTTCATCAAATTTAAATATATCACCTATTCCTGATGGAAAATATTTATGGTATGGTGCACTTTGCATTAAATGTTCTGGCATTGATGGTTCTTCTCCTATTGGAATTCTACATCCTGGAGCTACACCTTTGTCTGTATCTAATCCAACCTGTGCATGTAAAACATACTTTTTATTATTTCCTAGACAATATTTGTTTTCATGAGCATCTACTATTTCTTGCATTTTTTCAACTATTCTAAGTCCTAATTCATTAGCCTCTTTAGAATATCCAAATCTATCTTCTTGTTTTTCCGCTCCTAATAAATGATTTACCATATCAGCAAGTCCTACCATTCCAAACATAGCTGTAAATTTATCTTTTGCTAATAATCCCTCTTTAACTAGGAAGTTTGATTCAAAAAATCCACTTTCTTCTACTATAAAATTAACTCTCTTATCCATTAAATCTAACATAAGTTCCATAGAATGTGGTAACTCTTTATTAAATAAATCATCTACAGTTTTAACTTTCGATGTTAATTTTCCTAGATTTAATCTAACTAATGTATAACTACCTCCACCTATATTTAAACCATTATAGCAACTTGCTATAGCATAGTTACCAATATCATTTGTAAACATTTCATGATTTGCAAAGCTTGGTTTTGCACAACTTAAAGCTGTGTTAACTGATTCAATCATAAGTTCTTCTGAAGTTTCCTCACTAACTTTTAGCGTAATATTTGGTGTAGAATTTTGAAGTTTCCTTTCAGCTTTTAAAATTAATCTTCCTGCTTTTGTATCTATAGGTCCTATGTTTGCATGACAGAATGAGTCTGTTATAGTTCTATCTATGTGCATTAAAAATAATTTTATAGCATTATATGCTTCTTCTTCATCTTTCACAAATGGTTCTAATAGTGTATCTATATTTCCAACATATACTGGAAATGTAGTTACTGACGGAACATGCTTATATAGCATTAATAAGTTATGTGTAGCTTCCCATATATTTTTAGCTGGTTCTAACCCTAAAAATTTGCTTCCTTCTTTCATAAATTTTTCATAATCAGGAACAATGTATCTTGGTCTATAAGGTGCATTTCCTTCACCTAAATCACAAATTATCTCATCATTCATATATTCCTTTATTTCGTCACTTATATCTAATATGTTTATGCTATTCTCTGCTAATTTAGCTAATGATATAACTTTCATTTGATAAGTTAATGTGTTATTTTGAATTATTGATAATACTTCTTTTTCCATATCCATACTTAATCACTCCATCTTATAAAATTTATGTATAAACTTTTTAACTTTTCTTTAGATTTAACCTAAGTATATTGTTTTTTTCTAACTTTTACAATAATTTTTATTAAATAATATTGATTATTTACAGTTTTTTTGTGAAAATTAATTATTTTTTAATAAATTTCAACAACTTTGACCATTACTGTAAAAGAATATCAAATTTATAGTAAACCTCAAAGAAAGTGTAGTATACTTTCTTTTTTATGCTATACTACTATCTTCATTATACTACAAATATCGATATTTTTAAACATATGTTTATTGTATTAATTTTTGTTTATCTTGTATAAAATTTCCCTTCCTCGCTTAGTACTCCCATCTAAAACATTTACTTTTCTTAGAGTATAAGTTATTTTTCTTGCTAAATTAATCGATATATTAAGTTCTTTTGAGAGTTCTTTATTTGTAAACTCATACAAATAGCTAGGAATTATCTCTATATAATCATCTATTGATTTAAATTCAACTACATTTACTATTTCCACCAAATCATTATCAAGTAAAGACACTCCTTTTCGTCTCCATGATCCCTTTCCATCTTTAATTCTATATTCATCTTTTTTTATAAGTAAAACTTGTATAGTCAAATTTTTTTCTTTTATAAATTCTGGTGCTGATACTAACTCATCAAAAATATTTAATCTATTACCTTTTTTAGGTGATTTTCTTCTTGATATTTCATTCCCATTTTCATCCACTGTAACAATATATTTTTCTATTGCTATTGGGTGAACTAATACTACAGGATGTTCCTTACATATATTAATTATTTTTTCTTTTATATTATAAAATTTTTTTGTTTGTATCTCATATATAGTGTTTTCTTTTAAAACATCAACGATATATCCTAGTACTTCAACCTCAACTTGTCCACTATCTTTGTAAATCATTTTTAAACTTTTATGTACTGACTTTTCTTTTAATTGTCCTATTCTAATAGTATCTTTTAATTTTTGTGTCATAATATTTACATCCTCACTATAAAAACTTCAAACTATAGGGTTCTAAGCTTAAATTCAAAATAATCTCTTTCTCAAATGATAATACTAATCTTATAGTTTATTCTTATATCATGATTGAAACCAATTAAAAACTAAGAGTTAGCAATTAACAATGGTAGTTAATATTATTCACTTCGTTCTTAATATTTTTGAATAGACGTCCATAAAAACTAAGTTTTTATATAATCCTTAATTAATTTGTTCTACAAATTATTTTAAAAATCCATAAAAAACTGAGCTTTCAGTTTTATCCTTCATTGTTAATTGTTTATCGTTAATTGTTAATTTTGTATAGCACTTTCTCAACCGAAACATGAATAACTTAAAGTTTCAACTTGGATTCCTATATATGTTAAAAATTTATATATTTATTTAAATAAAAAGCAAAACTAGATACTACAAAGTATATTTTGTAGCATTTAGTTTTGCTTTTTACTATATAAAGTAGTTAAAAGAGCTATAGACGCAATAATATTTAAAATTGGTACAAAAAAATATATTGAAACTATAAAATCAACAACTTTACTCTGTGGTGGTTCTTGTCCACTCTCTTCACTTTTCATCATTGTATCTAACATTTTATTTTGAAATTCTTCATTGTTATTTAGTGCATAAAAAATCAACATTATTGTCAATATACTAAATATAATAGTTACTAAATAAAGATCTAATATTACCATATCTATTACCTCCACTTTTATGGACTAGTATATATTTTTATAATATCATATTAAAATAAAAAAATCAGTATTAATTCATAACAAAAATGTAATTCTATACTTATACTATGTAGTTTTATCACATATAGTTACTAACTTAAATACAATAAATTAACAGATACTTTTATTAGGTGGTGATTAAAATAATTACAGTTGCTATTCTTTCTGACACCCATATTAGAAAAAATTTTGATAAAATAAAGCCATTTTTAGAAAACAAACTTAATGATATAGATTTTATAATTCACGCTGGTGATTTTACCAATCCTGAACTTTTACCATATTTAAAAACTAATTACAAAGTTATTGGTGTTTCTGGAAATAATGATAAAGAAAAAACAAGAGGATTGCTTAATGAAAAGGAAATTTTCACACTTGAAAATTACAAAATAGGAATTTATCACGGACATGGAATATTTAAAAATACATTAGATAATGTGTTAGATGTTTTTAAAAATGATGATTTAGATATAATAATTTTTGGTCATAGTCATAAACCCTTTTTAACTACCAAAAATAATATATTAATTATAAATCCAGGGTCACCTACAAGTAAAAGAAAAGAGCGTTTTTTTTCGTATATTCGTCTAACATTATCTGAAAGCACTATAAATGTATCCTTTGATTTTTTCTCTTAAAAATCACTGCATCCAAAATCAAAGTCAACCTATTAATATTTTAGGTTGACTTTAATTCTTAACATAATAAATCTTTACTATACATAACCATTAATTCCTCTAATACTAACTTCCCCTGAAATAATTTTTTCTTTTTCACCATTATCATATTCAACTAATAATTCGCCATCATTATCCATATCTATTACTTTGCCTAATTTTTCTATACCACAACTTATAATTCTAACTTCTTTATTCATTATAATTGAGTGCTTTTTACAGATTTCTACTGCATCTTGTATATCACCGTTCACTTTAAATTTTTCATAATATTTTTCTAAATAGTATAATGTTTTTGCTACTACTTGTTTTCTATTAACTTCTCTTCCTTCTTCTATTTTTAAAGATGTTGCTTTAATCTTAATTTCATCATCAAAGTCTTCTTCTTCACTATTTACATTTATTCCAATACCCATGACAATATAATTAAGTTTATCCATTTCTCCACTCATTTCAGTTAATATTCCACATACTTTTTTACCATTTAAAATAATATCATTAGGCCACTTTATTTGTGTATGTATACCCATATCCTCTAGTCCACAATAAACTGCTGCCGCACCTAAAATTGTTGCTTTCGGCGCTATAACAGTAGGTATATTAGGCTTTAATATTATACTCATAGAAATTGTTTTTCCCTTTGGCGAACTCCAATTTCGCCCTAAACGACCTCTACCTAGTGTTTGTTCTTCTGATATTATAACTGTTCCTGTTTCCGCTCCATTATATGCTAAATTTTTAGCAACCTTATTGGTAGAATCTATAGTATCATAATGAATTATTTTTTTTCCTATGTAATTTGTTTCTAAAATTTCATTTATTTCATTTTCATTTAATTTATCTGGTGAAGAAATAATTCTATATCCTTTTTTAGATACAGATTCTATTTCATATCCTTCTTCTTTTAATCCATTTATATGTTTCCATATTGCAGCTCTTGTTACACCTAACTCTTTACTTAAATTTTCTCCAGATATAAATTCCGTAGAATTTTCTTTCAATTTATCTAATATCTTATTCTTCAATGCAATTAACCTCTTTTCAACTATACAAGTATTTCCTTTTATAATTCTTACTAATCTCTAAGAACATTTTAACATTTTTTTCTTCCTTTTCAATTATATCTTTCTTTAAGTTTCCACGACCTAATCTATCGCTATATCCTAAAAGTGCTAATTCATTTAAGTCTATATCTTTTATCATTGATTTTATATCTCCAAATGGAAGTTCCTTCACTATAAACATTATATGCATATGATAAAATATCATTTTCTTTACTTCACTTATAAATTCATAATCACTTGTAAATTCTTTTAAAAATTCTTCTGCCATCTCAGCCCCTACTTTATCATGATTATATGCTGTATACCTTCCTTTTTTAAATTTAGTTGTATGTGCTTTTCCTACATCATGTAAAAGTGCTGCCCACATAAGAACCATCTTGTTTTTGCTATTGTTTTTCCTTTTAGCAGCTTCATCTATTACCAGCATTGTATGATTCCAAACATTTCCTTCAGGATGATGTTCTTTGCTTTGATTTACATTTTTTAAATCACTTAACATATTAAAAGGATACTCACTAGGGAATTTTCCATTATTCATTAATTTTTCAAAAAAAATAGATGGTTTATCTTCGTTTAGTAAAACTTTATCAAATTCATTAAACTGTTGTTTTTTATCCATAATTATCTCCCTTGCAACTTTTAATGTAAAACTTAGTAATATATATTAAAAGCTTATAATATCTTATTTTTTAGCTTAACTTTATAAATTATTCGAGGTGATTTATATTGAATAATTTAATAATTTTTATAATTTCTATTATTGTATTTTTGTTGTTATTTGATCTATTTATTCGTTCTTTGCCTAATCATAAATTTATTTTTTTTAAATCTAGTAAAATTCTTTTACATTTAAATGATAACACCATACTAATTTTAACTTATATATTTTGTTCAATTTTAGTAATTTTCAATGGATTCGAATCTTTTCTTATTGGTTTATTTCTGTTTCTATTAATAAAATATTTTTATTTATCTTCTAATGCTAACAATTATTATTTATATAAAATTGCTAAATTTCTTTCTATCCTCGGTTGTGTTTCAACTTTTATTTGTTGCATATATATATTTATTAATAACAATATATATAATATAAAAATAAATTTATCTTTATTTCTATATATTTTAAACTCAATCTTTAAAATAGTAAAAGATTTATTCCTATCCTTTATTATAATACTATTTTTTATAATAGTTATCGATAATATAAAAAAAGGAAACTAGTATAATTCTAGTTTCCTTCTTATATTATTGTCCGCTGCCTGTTTGTGGCTTAGTTTCAGTTGGTTTCGGTGTTTCTGCTGGTTTTTGAGGTTCTTCCTTCTTAGGTGGTTCTTCTTTTTTTGGTGGTTCTGCTGGTTTTTGAACTTTAGCTGTACCCCTTTTTATAGTAGTTGGCATTGCTGCATAAGTATCATTATTCATTAATTCTTGATTTATCAAAGCTCCATTTTCATAAGTAAGTCTATATGCTTTAACTTTACATCCATCAACACCTTGCTGTACTACAACTTCTTTACCTTCTGGTAATGTTGGGTCATCCTCATATTGAGCTGTTGCAGCTATTGTCTCATATGTTTCACTTGTAAATTCATATGTTTTTGAAGATTTAGCTGCTGAATTTCCATATATATTAAATTGAACTGTTCCACCACCAGCAACTCCTTCTATATATAATGGAAACTTAGTAGGATTAGTAAATACATAGTCTATATATGGATATGCAATAGTAGCATCTAATCCTAGTGGCACATATCCAACTGTCATATTATGATTCAATCTTTGATCTGGAAGTATACCCATTTTTATAACAGCATTATGTAAAGTAGATGATACTTGACATATGCCTCCACCATAACCTTTTTCTAATTTATTTCCTACATATACTCCACCTTCTAGATATCCTTTATCAGGTGTAGTATCTCCAACTATATTATTAAAGCTAAAACTTTCCCCTGGCATTAATACTTTACCATTAATTGTATTAGTACATATTTCTATATTGGTAGATCTATCTATGGTTCCACCTGCATAGCTTGTACTATAAGATGACATTAAAGTATCTACCTTTTTCAGTTCAGCTTTTGTTATTTTAGGTTTATCCTCTATTAATTTAACCTCAACAACTACTTCTTTTTCATCTATTTTTGATTCAGCTATATGCTTTAATATGTCTTTCTTTAAAGATTCCTCATCAACTTTATATCCAACTTGTTCATCAGTAATATTAAAGTTTCCACCATATCCAGATATAGTTGCTTCTACTTTATTTTTATTTAATTCTTTTGCTACATTTTTAATTTTTTCATTTACAGGTGCTTCATTATAAGTAAATTTAATTTCATGATCTTTTTCCTTTGGGTACTTTATCATTTTAAATTTTTCAAATAAGTCCTTATCTTTTCCTTCTTTTAAAACTTCATCAACTGTGTTTTCATAATCAAATGTTAACCCTAAGTCTGAATATTTTATATCATACTCTTTATCTTTGCTTTTAATTACAATTCTTTTTTCATTCATTGCTTTAGTATAGTTTTCATTTATTATTTTTATAGCATCTTCCCTATTTCTGCCTGATAAATCCATACCTTGAATCTTCATACCAGGATATATGGCTTCTTTATATTTTTCAACACTTGTTTTTACATAAACACCCCCGCCAATTAACCCAACTATTATAACTGCTGCCGATACACCTATTGAAATTTTAACATTTTTCGACAACCTTGTTTTATTTTTAGATTTTCTTTTTCTTTTTTTCTTTTTATCTGAGCCTTCTAAGTTTTTATCCATAAACCAAATTCCTTTCACTTTTCTTTAAAAGCTTAAAGTATGATAAAACATTATAAATTCATTATTTAGTATACCATATAAATTTAGTTTTTTCAGTAATTTAGTTATTACAATTTATGTATTTATACTTATAAATTAAACTTCAATATATTATTAAATTTATTATCATACTTTAATATTTATATAAGTATTTTTACAAATTATGATTAAAATTTATATAATTTCAAAAGGCACTACTAGAATCTAATTCAATTCTAATAATGCCTTAAATATCATTATAAATTTTTGTTAACTATTAGTTTCTTTCTACTACTAATGCAGTTCCTTGTCCTCCACCTATACATAAAGTTGCAAGACCTGTTTTAGCATCTCTTTTTTCCATTTCGTGTAATAAAGTAACTAATATTCTAGCACCAGATGCTCCTATTGGGTGTCCTAATGCAATAGCTCCACCATTTACATTTACTATCTCAGGATTTAAATTTAAATCTTTTAAAACAGCCAATGATTGAGCTGCAAATGCTTCATTTGCTTCGATTAAATCTAAATCTTCAACTTTTAAGTTTACTTTTTCTAATGCCTTCTTAGTAGCTGGTATTGGTCCACAACCCATAACTTTTGGATCTACACCTGCTGATGCATAAGATTTTATAGTAGCTAAAGGTTTTATACCTAATTCTTCTGCTTTTTCTTTTGCCATTATGATAAGCATTGCCGCACCATCATTTATTCCTGATGCATTTCCAGCTGTTACTGTTCCACCTTTTTTGAATGCTGGTTTTAATTTAGCTAATTTTTCTATTGTTGAATTAGCTTTTGGAAATTCATCTGTATCAAATATTATTGGATCACCTTTTCTTTGTGGTATTTCCACTGGAACAATCTCATCTTTAAATCTTCCTTCTTTAATTGCTTTTTCAGCTCTTAATTGACTAGTCAATGAAAACTGATCTTGCATTTCTCTTGTAAAATTGTATTCTTCTGCTATATTTTCAGCAGTCATTCCCATATGATAATCATTAAATGCTTCCCATAATCCATCCTTTATCATAGTATCTACAACTTTTCCATCGCCCATTCTTTGGCCCCATCTATTGCTTGGTAATACATATGGTGCATTACTCATACTTTCAGTTCCACCTGCTAAAATTACATCAGCATCTCCTAATTTTATTATTTGAGCTGCTAAACTTACAGCTCTAAGTCCTGATCCACAAACTTTACTTACAGTCATAGCTGTTGATGATGGATTTAAACCTGCTTTTAATGCTATTTGACGTGATGTATTTTGTCCTGCTCCTGCTGTTAAAACATTTCCTATTATAGCTTCATCAATTATTTCTGGATTAACTCCAGCTCTTTTTATAGCCTCTTTCGCAGCTATTACACCAATATCTACAGCTGAAAGCTTTGCTAAACTTCCTCCAAATGATCCTATCGCAGTTCTAACTGCACTTACTATTACTACTTCTCTCATTATATTTAAACCCCCATGAATAATATTTTAAATTATGTTTTAAATTACAAAATGATAAATTTTATAATCCCCTTAATAAAATAATCACGTAATTATAGTCATAATTTTCATTTCCCTATTACATTAATATTAATAAGCAATACTCATGCCAACTATCTTAATTCCCACTATATAGCCATTTTATATTGTATCTAAATATTAAAGGCTATTTTTTATGTATACTTTGTTTACATAGTAAATGATTACATTTTTTTCAACATTATACTTTGTTAAGGTTTTAGCAATTACTTTGTCTTTTAATTAACAAAATTCTGAATATGTAAACAAAATACACATGTATACTTTGTTTACATATTTTGAATTACTATACCTTATTAATTTATTTTTCGCTTTATCTTTTTGCGTTTCTTTATTATTTTAATTTGTCTTAATACTATACCTCTCAATTTTTTTATATAATCCAGCTCTACTTAATCCCAATATATTAGCTGCTTTATTTTTATTCCCTCTAACGTCTTTAAGTGTTTGAATAATAAGTGTTTTTTCTAATTTTTCAACTGAATCTTTTAGTGTTCCTTGCTCTAAAAAAACAGTTTTTACATTTTTATATTCAATTATTTGTTCAGGCAAATGTTTAGTTTTTATTAAAACATCTTCATCAATCAAATTTATAGCTCTTTCTATAATATTTTCTAATTGTCTAACATTACCTGGCCAATTATATTCTTCTAAGCATTTCATAGCTTCTTTAGATGTCCCTTTGCAATATACCCCATATTTTTCACATATATTTTTGATAAGCATATCACAAAGTGGTTCTATATCTTCTTTTCTATCCTTTAAAGATGGTAAATTTATATGTATAACATTCAATCTATAATATAGATCTTCTCTAAATTTGCCTTCATCAATAAGTTTAAGAAGTGATTTATTAGTTGCTGCTATTACTCTAACATCTATCTTTTTTACTTCACCTCCACCAACCCTTGAAACCTCTTTTTCTTGAAGAACTCTTAATAGTTTTACTTGCATATTAAGATCCATATCTCCAATTTCATCTAAAAGCATTGTACCTCCATCTGCGATTTCAAATAACCCTTTTTTTCCTTTACGTTTTGCTCCTGTAAACGCTCCTTCCTCATAACCAAACATTTCAGACTCAAATAATTCTGATGGTATTGCTGCACAATTTATCTTTACAAATGGTTTATTTTTACGTTTACTTGCATTATGTATTGAATGTGCAACTAGCTCTTTTCCAGTTCCACTTTCACCTGTTATCAATATATTTGAATCTCCTTTTGAAACTTTTTTTGCCAAATTTATACATGTTATAAATTTATCACTTTTACCAATTAAATTGTTAAAATTATATTTTGCTGTATTCTCTAATGAATTATTTACTATTTCATCTTCCCTTTTGCCTATATCTTCTTCAAAAACAATTTTACCTACAGCTCCTAAAACTATATTATTTTCAATAATTGGACTTTGTATAAATATAGCATTCTTTTCTTTTGTTTCATCTAATAGCTGTTCTTTTCTATCTTTACTTGCCATAACTTTTTTAAAATTATTATTATATATAATATTATCAATTTTCTGACCTATCAAAATATTCTTTTCCCCAAAAAAATCTTTAAATAACTCAGTAAACATAACTATATTCAAATCTTTATCAATAATAACTATATATTCATCTAAAGACTCTAATATAGATTCTAATATGTTAGTATTCAATTTCATTCCCATATCCCCACCTGATTCAAAAATTCCCATTTAACAATTTAATTTTACTAAAGATAAATTACGGAGGTCTCCCTCCGATAAAATCTTCATATACTTTTTTATTTTACTTTCATTCAAACTTAATACATTTTAAGCTTCTTATTTATTTTATTTAAATGATTTACTGCAAAGTTAGAAGTTAATCCTACAAATATTCCAGTGCCTATTGCAGCTATTGTCATTACCGGCAAATATAGCATTACACCTAAAGTTTCTACTATTAATGATGCCACTATCAACTGCCCTACATTATGAAAAACTGCACCTATAACGCTTACCCCTATAATACTTACTTTATCCTTAAATAAATTTATTGCAATTATCATTGATATAAAGCTAAAAACAGCTCCACCTAAGCTATACATTAATCTTGAAATACTTCCCCCAAACATAACTGATAATAAAATTCTAACAAATAAAACCACAGCAGTATCTTTATAACTTAATGTATATAAGGAAATTACTGTTATTATATTTGCAAAACCTAGTCTTGCTCCAGGAGTAATAAATGGTACTGGAATCATTCCTTCAATTATATGTAAAACCAAAGCTTCTGCTATCAAGAGCGATATATACACTAATCTTTTAGTATCTTTCATTTTTTCTCTCCTATCTAGCTATAAAGTCTTCCTCTTCAGTTTCTTTTACCTCACCGGTAATCTCTATTATTAATTTATGTGGTAGACACACCGCAGTCTGCCCAACTTTATATATGTACCCTACTCTTTCACAAACTTTATCATTACAATCAGCATCAACTATTGCTATTTTTTCATCTTCTAATTTTATTGTATTATAACCTTTTGAGGTTTTTACATTAAATTCTTCAACTCCACTATGTGTATCTAATCTTACAATCTTATATTCTTCTCCATTAACAGTTATTTTAGCATATACACCATTGCTATTTCCATTAATATTGAATATCATAATTGCTCCATATGGAATAAAAGACAACAACAGTAATACTATTATTATCACTATATCAAATTTTTTTAGTATTTTCATAATTTCCCTTTCGAACCTTAATAGTATATTCTTAATTATATATCTTTTAGCTTTCTTCATAATACAATATTGCTTTAAATAATACAATGACATTACATATGGTTTCTCCATATAATTATAATAATTTAATTTTTCAATTAATAATCTTATTGATATGTTTATTATCGTTATAAATTAGTCATACAACTTTATAATTTATATAATATTTTTTCTTTATTGTTTTATTTAATTTAAAATTCAACTCGATATTTAACCTAAATATATATATTAAGTATTAAACTGTAAAATTATTATTTGTTTTCATTAAATTTTTCTTCTACTTCTACATATTTTTTAATATTTTTGAATTTTTTCGATATTTTATATTTACTTTTTTAGTTAAATTATATACAATTTAAAATAGCAATACATCTTTTTTTTATTAATAGGAGGACTTTTAAATGAATAAAAAACTTTTAAGTGCTGTTTCAGCAGCATTATTAGCAGGAACATTACTAGTAGGATGTGGATCTTCTAAAACTGAAGGCCCTCAAGATGGCACATACAAAGCTGAATTCAGTGAAGCTGATAGCCATGGTTGGACTGGATTTGTAGAATTAACTATTGAAGAAGGAAAAATAGTTGATTGTAAAGCTGATTACAAAAATGAAGAAGATAAATTAAAATCTGAAGATGAAGACTACAAAGCACAAATGGAACCAGTTGCAAAGACTTATCCAAAAGAATTTTCAGAAAAATTTAGCAAACAATTAATAGAAAAAGGAAATATAGAAGAAGTTGATAGTATAACAGGCGCTACTACTTCATCATCTGATTTCAAACTTTTAGCTACAGAAGCTTTAAAAGCAGCTGAAAAAGGTAATACTGATGTAGTTAAAGTAAAACCAGCAAAATAATATATTGGTACAATATTTTTTCAATATAGTACAAGCCAATATGAGACTTTAGGTTTTATCCTAAAGTCTCTTTTTATGATATAATAATTTTAAATTATATTTATAATTTTTGTAACTATACAGTTAGGAGGTTATTACATATGAATTTTTTAAAAAAATGTATATTATTTTGTACTATCTTATCTTCATTTTTCATATTTGGATGTTCAAAACAAAGTTCTGAACCTATTTCTAGAACTGATATGATAATAGGTACTGTTTGTACAATTCAAATATTTGATTCTAAAGATACAAGTATTTTAGATAAATGTTTTGATGAACTTAAGAATTTAGAAGATTTGGTAAGTATAAATAAAACTGGTACAGAATTAGATACAGTAAATGAAAATGCAGGAAATAAACCTATTAAAGTCAGTGATGATACTTTTAATATAGTAAAAAGAGGCCTTTATTATTCTCAACTTTCAAATGGAAATTTCGATATAACTATAGGCCCAATTGTAAAACTTTGGGGAATAGGAACTGAGAATGCTAAAGTCCCTGAAAATACACTTATAAAAGATACTTTATCTTATGTAGGTTTTAAAAATGTTGATTTGAATGAAAATGATAAAACTATATTTTTAAAAGAACCAAATATGGTAATAGATCTTGGTGGAATAGCTAAAGGCTATGCTGCTGACATTTTAACTGACTTGCTTAAAGAACATAATGTTAGTAGTGCTATGATAAATTTAGGTGGAAATATATATATGTTAGGTAATAAACCTAATGGAACTGATTGGCGAATTGGTATCCAAGATCCTAATGACACAAAAGGTTCTGTAGGTAATTTACTTGTAAAGAACAAATCTATAGTTACATCTGGTACATATCAAAGATACTTAGAAGTAGATGGCAAAATTTATCATCATATTTTAGATCCTAAAACTGGCTATCCTTTTGATAATGATTTATTAAGTGTTTCTGTAATAAGTGATAAATCTATTGATGGAGATGCACTTTCTACAACTACTTTTGCTTTAGGTTCTAAAAAAGGTCTAGAATTTATAGAGTCTTTAGATAATATAGATGCTATTTTTATAACTAAAGATAAAAAGATCTTTATAACTGATGGAATTAAAAACAACTTTAAAATAACTAATTCATCATATTCATTGGAAGAATAGAAAGAGCTGATGCTAATCAGCTCTTTTTTAAAACATCTCTTTATTGTCTAAGTTATCATCCTCTTTTCCATTTGGATTACTTCTTAAAAATTCTCTTCCGTTTTTAGCCTTTCCTACATTTACACCTTCAATCATTCCATTCTTAGCCATGTTTATTCCTTCTTTTATTGAGTATGTGTCTCCATTTGAAAGCATAACATCTGTAATGTCGCCATCAGAATTCTTTCTTACTTTTGAAATAGTATTTTTACATTCATTATTAAAATTATATTTCATATTTATCACTCCTTATGAATATTATGTTTTATATAACGAAGATTTATTCTTTTTGCAGGGAGGTTATTTACAAGTTGCCTAATATTAATAACGAAGACATAGAATATAATATTATAAATACTTCTAAAACTTTATTTATTTCAAGAGGATACGAAAATGTAGACATGAAATCAATTTCTAAAAAGTGCAATTTATCTATTGGTACTCTCTACAATTATTTCCCCAATAAACGTAAAATAATTGTAAAAATTTTAGATAATCATTGGCAAAACACTTTTTCAAAACTCAAAGGAATTTCCTCTTTAGATAATAGATCAAAACTTAAAGATATAATTGAAATAATTTATGATGATATGTATACCTTATATCCATTAACTAAGGATATAAAAAAATATATTTTTATTCAAAGTTATTACACTAACCTTTCTTTACCTATTTCCCATATAGTTAATTCACTTGAACAAGATTCTAATTCTATAGTTAACTATTTGTATAGTTCAACATTTATTTTACACTTACTAAATAACATTGACTCATTACTTTTATCTAATTTTAATGATAAAGAAAAAAATTTAGATATTCTATTTAATAAAATGCATTCTATGATATATACATTTTAAAATATTGTATAATAAAAAAGTAAAGTCAAATTTAGTAAAAATACGACTTTACTTTCAACATTAAAATTTATATTTTATAAACTGTTCCGTTACAATACAATACTCCAAGTAATAATTGTTTTTTATATTTTTCTAATTCACTATTTATAAATGATATATTTATTACAATCTCTTTATTTCTTGTTTCTAATCCATTTCTCTCTATTTTTTTAGTTTCAAAAATCTTTTTAGATGTTAATATATTTTTTTCTATATCATCAATTAGCTCTTTAAATATATCATCAATTTCCATGTGTATTTTTAAAGTTAATTCTTCCAATTTATCAAATATTTTATTATAAATATTATCACAAACTATATCACTTTCTTCAATTAACTCAGCTTTTACTAATTCTTTTTTATTACTTATTTTGTCCCCTTGTTTCAAAAAAATTCCAGATAAACCAGTTGCTATACTTTTTATTATATTTTTTCTTGGAAACATTTTAAATTTGAAATCTAAGTTTTCAAGAAATTCCTCATAGTAATTATTTATTTTTATTTTTAAATCATCTTCTGAGATAAAATTGACTTCTTTAATGTCATCTGCAAAATCTAAAGCAATTGGTTTAATCTTCCTAGTATTATTATTTGTACTTCTAATTAAGTCTAATTGAGAAAAATATACCTTATCATATTTATTTAAAAACATATTAAATTGATTTTTTAGCATATCTACTATTTCTTCATTACACCACTCTACAATTTTATTACTGATAGCACTTTCTGCTTCATCTCTTAAATTTTTTCCTTCTTCTATAGTGTCAATAATCCTTGAATTTGAATCTATAATTGCAGGTACAACTGTATCTATTTTATTTCCAACATAATCCTTCAAAGATTCTAAGTCATTATTTATTTTATCCTTAAAATCTTCAACATTATTTTTTATTATTTTTAAGTCTTCTTCATATTTAAAGGTTGAATCCTCAACAGACTGTACTTCTAAACCTTTTTCAAGAAATTCTCTCTCTGTTTCTTTATCTATATCTTTTAAATGTTTTTTTACTAAATTTGAAAAATCATTATATCTATACATAGTAATACTATTAGGAACTGATTCTTCTATTTTATTGTATATATCTTCTACATCTGATTCTTTATAAATTTCTTCGTGAGATAAAATACCCTTATTTTTCAAAATTTGTTTAGTTTCTTTCACTTCTGCATCTGAGATATCACTACTAACTATCCATAAAAATTTACTTGTATTCTTGTAATCTAGCTCACTAATTTTATCTTTTATGCCTTTTTCTATATTATTATTTTCTAATAAAACTATAGCTATATCAGCAATATCTATATTTTGATCTTCTACAACAACAAATTCTCCACTTTCTATTTTATTTACTATTTTAAATATGTTTTGTTGCATACTATTTAAAAACTCTTCTTTTCGTTTTAAATCTTCACATAAAATTAGTATTTTTATTTTTCTGTTTACTATTCTACATTGCTCATCATATGTTATATCATTGTTAAAATCGCATTTTTCACCTATGAAATTTACTTTATTTATTAATTCCATCCAAGGATAAATTTTTACATTATCTTCATTTTGAGAAACATTCTCTAAACTAGCTTTCATAACTTTCTCTATATAATTTATATCATATTTCAAACTACCTTGAACTTTCATAGCCAATAATCTAGTAGAAGCTTCAAAACTATCATTATAATTTTTATTTCTAAATGAAGCCATCATAAAGTAAAAATTAAAATCTTCTTCAAATCCCCTTATTTTTTTATTCTCATATTTTTTATCTAAAATTTCTTTATATATATTTTTTAAAACTGGTAAACAATTACTAAAGTTGCTATAATCTATTGACTTATAATTTATCTTATTTAAAGTACTACTAAGATATTCTAATAAATTTTGAAGTCCCGTACTCCAATTCTTCACTGCATTATATAGTGCCTCAACTAAATTTCCCCATTCATCAAAATGTTGAGTTGTCAATAATAGTTCTAAAAATTTTACTGTTCTTTCTAAACATTGTATATTAAAGCTTTTATCAACATTACAACAGCTTATAGCTACATTTACCCAGTATATATCTTCATTTTTATAATATTCATTGTAACAAATTTCTAATGCTTTCAAATAAAATTTACTGTTTCTTAAAAATTCTACGGCATCTTTTCCTACATTTTCATAGTCTGGCATAACTTTTATAATATTAATAGCTGCTTCATATGCTTTATCAACATCTTCCATAACTTTTGATATATAATATATGGATTTATTTTTTTCTAAGTATAATAATTCTCTATCACTAACTATACTTTCATAAAATACTAACGCCTTTTCATTATTACTACATATGTCACCTAAGTTTTTTCTTGCCCACATAGAAAGTTCAAATACAGTTATGTCATCTTCATCTTGAACCATATTGAAAAACTTACTATCATTTTTATTTGCATTATTTAAAATCTCTATAACCTTTTCAAAATGTTCCTCAGCAAAACTTCTATTATTTTTATGTATATATAATTCTCCTAATGAAAAATGTGCAACTATTAATTTTTTCATATCTGCATAATTTAATTTCGATGTAGGAATGTAACTTAAATCCTTTACTATATTGCTGAAATATTTTAAAACATCATCATCTTCTAATTCTATTTTAAAATTATTTTTCAACACCCATGTGTAATATCTCTTTAATGCTAAAGATACTTCACAACTAATCTCTGGTTCACATAAACTTAAGTATATATCAAATTTTTTTATATCTTCATAAGATTTTCTTAAAAAATTAACTTGATTTTTTAATCTCACTTTTTTCAACTCCTCATATAATCATAGTTTTATATTTGTCATATTATATAATAATATTATTTTATGACATTTTAGTTGCTAAACATTAATATTATTGATTATAAGCTCATTATTTACTCACAGTTAAGAACATATTTATAATAATCATTCATAATTGCAAGTTTCATTTTAAACTTCTTAATTCTTCTTTATCATAAGTCAAATTTATTAAAATAACAACAAAATTTAATTATATATAAAATTCAAACACTAGTCATTGTACATAAAAAAATTTTATTACTTTATTCTTTATTTTCCTCATATATTAGGTTTGTAATTAATAATATTAATCATTGTAATTAATATTATTAATAATTATTATCATTATTTTGTAACATTTTCCTAGTATTATTAATATATTTATTCTATAATGATTTTAAACTTTTATTAATTTACATGTATATTTAATTTGAACATATTAAAATATTATATAAATGCATTGATAAAGAAAAGTATCATAATTACTAAGTTACAGAGAAAAGACATTGGTGAGAAGTCTTTACTATAGATTTATGAGAAGTGCCCTTTGGAGCAGAATATCCGAATAAACAATTTTTATATTGTTCCGTGTAGGATTTTCCAGGTTCGCCTGTTATAGCGATAGGATATATTAGTATCTGAATTTTTCGAGTGGGACTTTTGTCCAATTAGAGTGGAACCACGGAGTTTTATACTTCGTCTCTATATTATTAGAGACGAAGTTTTTTTATTGTATAAATATAAATTTCAATACATAGCTATGATTATTCTTATATATAAATTTATTAATTTAATGGTACCTATTAAAATTTGTTAAAAACTTAAAATATTAGGAGGCTTAATTATGTTATATAAAAATGTTTTAGATTTAATTGGTAATACACCTATTGTAAAGTTAAATAAATTAACAACACCATCTATGGCTGATGTTTATGTAAAACTCGAAAAATGTAATCCTGCTGGCAGCATAAAGGATAGAGCTGCTCTAGGAATGATCGAGGCTGCTGAAAAAAATGGTCTTTTAAATAAAGATAGCATTATAGTTGAACCCACAAGTGGAAATACCGGTATAGCTATTGCTATGATTGGAAAATTAAAAGGTTATAAGGTAATAATAATAATGCCTGAAATTATGAGTGTTGAAAGACGTAATATTATAAGTTCTTACGGTGCAGAGTTAATTCTTACAGATGGTTCTAAAGGCATGAACGGAGCTATAAATAGAGCCTTAGAATTATGTTCTGAAAATCCAAATTGCTTTATATTAAATCAATTTGAAAATTTAAACAATCCTAAAAAACACTATGAAAGCACAGCATTAGAAATTTTAAATGATATTCCTGATTTATCTGCATTTGTTGCTGGAGTTGGTACTGGTGGAACTTTAATTGGAGTTGGTGAAAAACTTAAAGAAAAAGCTTTTAATATAAAAATTGTTGCTGTTGAACCTAAATCTTCTCCTGTTCTGTCTGGTGGGAATCCTTCTTCTCATCAGATACAAGGAATTGGTGCTGGATTCATCCCTAAGATATACAATAAAAAATTTGTTGATTATATAATTGCAGTTACTGATGAAGATGCAATTGAAACAACTAAATCACTAGTTTCCTCAGAAGGTCTATTTTTAGGAATATCTTCTGGTGCAAACATCTATGCGGCATTGCAACTAGCAAAACTTTTAGGACCTAATCATAAAATATTAACTATAGCCCCTGATGGAGGTGAAAAATACTTATCTATGGGTATTTTTAAATAATGAAGGTGATATTATATGTTTAAATATATAAAAGAAGATCTTAAAACTATTAAATTACAGGATCCAGCAATAAAAAGCTATATTGAAGGAATCCTTTACCCCTCATTTTATGCTTTATTATTTTATAGATTTGCTAAAAAATTATATAACTTAAAATTATACTTTTTAGCCAGATTTATATCACAAGTTGCTAGATTTTTAACTGGTATAGAAATTCATCCTGGTGCTACATTAGGTAGACGACTTTTTATAGACCATGGAATGGGTGTAGTTATTGGTGAAACTTCCGTTATTGGAGATGATGTTGTAATATATCATGGAGTTACTTTAGGTGGTACAGGCAAACATCAAGGTAAACGTCATCCCACAATTGGAAATAATGTTATTATCGGTTGTGGAGCAAAAATTTTAGGACCTATAACAATTGGTGATAACTGCAAAATTGGAGCAAATTCAGTAGTTTTAAAACCATTATGTTCAAATTCTACAGCAGTTGGGATTCCAGCTAAAATTATTAATCATTCAGATGTTCAATTCACTAATTTTTATATAATTTAATTTATTATAATAAGATTTCATTGTACAAATCATTATTAAAAGAGAAAGATGTGTTTTCTTTCTCTTTTAATATTTCAAGTTATATTCCATAAATTACATTTCCATATTATATGCTTTTAATTAGACAAACACATTTTAAACTATATAATATTTTATACAGTATATTTTCTTAAGAAAGTGAGGAATATTATGAAACTTAATAAAAAACTTCTTATTTCTATTCCAACTGTAATAGCTTTTTTGTCTTTATTTATAATGGTTTATATAAATTCTACAAATTTAAATATGCCATTTAAAAATTATAGTAGTTTCTTAAAAGATGTTGATAATAAAATTGTACATTCTGTTAATTTATCTCCATCTTCTAAAATTGAAATAATACTTAATGATGGGAGTAAATATATAACTGATAATCCTAATAGTTCAAATTTAAAAGAGTCACTTTTAAAGAATAATATAGAAGTTAATTTAAATTCTTCTATTTCTAAAATTCAAACTGTTGCTTCCATATCTTTTATTGTATCAATTATATTTATAATTTCATTTTTTATGTCAAATCAAAAAACAAAGGGCGGTATTTCTTGTATAGATGCACAAGATGTATCTTCATCTATGGCTAATAATTTTAATTTCAATTCTGTAGCTGGAAATGATGAAGTTAAAGAAAATGTTAAAGATATAGTAGATTATCTTAAAAATCCTGAAAAATATAAAAAATATGGTGCTAGAATGCCAAAGGGAATTATATTACATGGTGACCCAGGTACAGGCAAAACTCTTATAGCTAAAGCCATTGCTGGTGAAGCAAATGTTCCATTTTACGCTGTTTCTGGTTCTGATTTCATACAAATGTATGTAGGGGTAGGTGCTAGTAGAATACGACACCTTTTTAAAAAAGCTAAATCTAATAAGAAAGCTGTTATTTTTATAGATGAAATTGATGCTATTGGTAAAAAAAGAAGCAATAGTACCAATGGAAGTTCTGAAGAAAAAGATCAAACATTAAATGCACTTCTTACCGAAATGTCAGGCTTCAACGAAAGTCATAATATAGTTGTAATAGCAGCAACTAATAGACTTGATGTATTAGATTCTGCATTATTAAGACCCGGCAGATTTGATAGACATATAGAAGTTGCATTACCTGATATATCTGCTAGAGAAAAAATTATTTCCCTTCATTTAAAAAACAAACCATATAATAATTTTAACTTAAAAGATCTAGCAATAAAAACTGCTTATTTTTCTGGTGCTAAAATTGAAAGTTTAATAAATGAAGCAGCTATACTAGCTTGTAAAGAAAATGCACCCTATATTACAGAGCATCATTTAGATAAGTCTTTTTCTAATATTATAGCTGGTTATGAAAAAATTGATAAAACTTCTTTAACTTCTAAAGATAAAGAAATTACTGCATACCATGAAGCTGGACATGCATTAGTTTCCTTATTAAAGTTGCCAAATGAAAAAGTCAGCAAAATTTCAATAATACCAACTACAAAAGGTGCTGGCGGTTATACATTATCATTACCACAAGATAGCAACTTCCAAACCATGGAGTATTTAACCAATAAAGTAATGGTATTCTTAGGTGGTCGTGCTTCTGAAGAAATTATTTTTGGTGAAAAAAATATAACTACCGGAGCTTATAATGATTTAAAACAAAGTACAAATATAATTTATAATATGATAGCAGAATACGGTATGGGTGAATCTTTAGGGCTCATAAGAGTTTCAGGAATGCCTGACGAAGTTAAAAATGCTAGTTCTAAAATGATTTTTGACGAATGTAAAGAAACAATAGAAACATTATATTTAGATACGAAAAATATACTACTTAATAATATAGATACATTAAATGTTCTAGCACAAAGTCTTATTGAAAAAGAAACCCTTCATCATATTGAAATTTTAAATATAACAAAATCATAGAAAAAAAGATATATTACACTTAAAATGTAATATATCTTTTTATTTTTTTATTCTGATAATCCACTTTCTTTAAATTTAGCATTAAACTTCTCTACTATTTTATCTAAAGGTTTCTTTAATAGCACTCCTATGAGTAAAAATACTATAAAAAACAATAAAAGTTTTGTTATATCTCTTCTCAAATTTGTTACTACAGCTCCAGCTACAGCCTCTCTCATAGCTCCTATTGCATATGTAAATGGTAGATATGGATTTATTGCTTGAAAAAATGGAGGTGTAACTTCTATTGGAAATGTACCACCTGATGCGGCCACTTGTAATACTAATAATATAACACCTAATGCTTTCCCTACATTTCCAAGAACTGACACTAATGAATAAACTATCATTGAAAATACTGTAGCTGTTAATGCTGCAAGAGCTATAAATAATTTAACATCTACAACATAGCATCCTAATAAATATTTATCTCCAATTGCAACTATTAACCCTTGAGTCACTGCTATAGTGAAAAAAAATAAATATTTCCCGAAAAATTTTTCATAACTTTTTAACGGTCTTTCACCTTCGAATTCATGAACTTCAACTGTTAATATTGATGATAATATTAATGTTCCAACCCATATAGCAAGTACAGTATAAAATGGCGACATAGCTGAACCATAGTTTGGTATCTTATAAAGACTATTTTGCACTAATTCTACTGGAGTTGATATAAATGTTTTTGCACTATCAGGATTAGTTTTTAATAACTCTATTAAACTATTTATTTTCTCATCATCATTCAAAACAGATATTTTATCATTAACTTTTGATAATGATTCTTTTATTTCTGGCAAAGCATCTTTAAATTCTTTTAATTTTTCACTACCTAATGTTGCGCCCTCATCTGCTAAACTTAACAGATTTGTGATAGTTGGCATATCACTATTTAAATCATTTAGCATTTTCAATGAATTATCTGCTATAGTAGATAATTTTTCAATTACATCAGTTAATGCTGGTTTAAATTCATTGTCAAAAGAATCTATTTTCTCATTTATAAATTCTATTACTTGATTTATATCATTTTTTAGCTTCATAAGAGTATTTTGAGCTAATTCATCACCTTTTTCAGAAGCTACAATTAATTCTTGTACTGTTGAAATTTGTGATTTTATCCCAGTGGAAATATCTTTTAGTTGTGCTGATACTTCATTCAAAGTTGGATTTTGAACTAAATTATTTATTTTATCTATTTTTTCATATATTGATATAATTTTAGAATCCGTAGCTTTAAGTAATGTTTCTATTGTATTTAAGATTTTAGCCGTTTCATTTCCACTTGTACTATTTAAGATAGAATCTATTAAATTACTTGCCTCTACTGCAGTATCTCTTGCAAACTCTAAACTTTCTTTTATGTATGGTGACACTGTTTCAATCGTTTCTTTTCCCTCTTCAATAAATTTTTTACTTTGATTTCCTACCTCAATAGCTGATTTGACAGTTTCTTCCATCACCGGTACATTAGTTTGTATTTTTCCAATAAACTGATCTAGAGTTAATGAACCATTATAAAATTTATCTACTAAGATTTCTATATTCTCCATATTATTATTTAAATCTGAAACAATTGAAATTAATTTTATTAAATTAGGTTTTTGATTTTCAACCTCAACTCCTATCTTATTAAAATTTTCAAATATAACACCATTTACTGTTTTAACAAAGTTTTCTGATACTGTTTGCTGTAATGTAGATGCACCCTTATCTGTGATTTTAGGTGCAATTGCATTACTTTTTTCATTCACACTATATATAAGTTCTGGTTTTTTAGGATTTTTATTAAGAAAAGATGT
Organism: Clostridium amazonense; assembly: GCF_056431285.1. Classification (NCBI taxonomy): domain Bacteria; kingdom Bacillati; phylum Bacillota; class Clostridia; order Eubacteriales; family Clostridiaceae; genus Clostridium; species Clostridium amazonense. Next base: position 937,667 of record NZ_JBWKMH010000033.1, read on the forward strand.
CAAATTTTTAGAAAAATCTTCTGTAATAACTATACTTGCATAATATTTTCCATGCGACACACCATAACTTGCATCTATTTCATTTGTAAAAACCCATCCAATGGAATTATTTTTTTTAAGTTCACTAACCATTTCATCGCCTATTTTTAACTCCATATTGTTAAATCTATATCCTTTATCTTTATTAACTATGGCTACCTTTATTCCATTTGTACTTCCATATGGATCCCAACTTGCTTTAATATTAAACCAAGCATATAGTGATGGCAGTATACTTAATGCTAATATTATTATAATTGCTACATAATTTGTAAAAAGCTTTTTCATATCTCTTTTGTAAATTCTAAAAATATTTTTCACTATCCCACCTCTTCTAATTTTTAAATAAATATATAGTTTTAAAATTGTCTTTGTCACTATTGTTCGCTATATTTTTTAAAGCTATACAACTTATTATTTTTTTTTAAATTAAATAAGTTAAGGATTAATGATTTAATATAATAACTTTGTATTTTTTATTTACTTAACATTTTCTAATTTCATATTGATAATATTTAATCCAAATGAAAAAAAGATAGTCTTAAGACTATCTTTTTTTGGAGCGGGTGAAGGGAATCGAACCCTCGTAACTAGCTTGGAAGGCTAGCACTCTACCATTGAGTTACACCCGCATATTATTAAGTTTTAGTGGTCGGGGTGACAGGGATTGAACCTGCGACCTCATGGTCCCAAACCACGCGCGCTCCCATCTGCGCCACACCCCGAGACAATATTAACTTTTTAAAATTGGAGCGGGTGAAGGGAATCGAACCCTCGTAACTAGCTTGGAAGGCTAGCACTCTACCATTGAGTTACACCCGCAGTTTGGAGCGGAAGACGAGATTCGAACTCGCGACGTTCACCTTGGCAAGGTGACGCTCTACCACTGAGCCACTCCCGCAATATATGGGGTGACCGATGGGACTCGAACCCACGACACCCAGAGCCACAACCTGGTGCTCTACCAACTGAACTACGATCACCATATATGGTGCGTTTTAAGGGATTCGAACCCCTGGCCCACGCCTTAGAAGGGCGTTGCTCTATCCAACTGAGCTAAAAACGCATTTTTTCTCCGAGGAGATTACCCCTCAGCGACGAAATTAATGATAACATATATATTTTTATTATGCAAGTACTTTTTTAAAAAACTTTATAATTTTATTAATTATAATTTTAAAGCTTCTCTCCACTGCTCTTCTTTAAATCCTATTAGAACTTTGTCCTCTAAAATTAATATTGGTCTTTTAACAAGCATTCCATTAGATGCTAATATTTCTATAAGTTCTTCAAAATCTCCATTTTTAACCTTATCTTTAAGATTCATTTCCCTATAAAGAATTCCACTAGTATTAAAAAATTTATTTATTGGCATACTACTTTTTTCTATCCATCCTTTTAATTCATCTGTACTAGGGTTAAACTCAACTATATGTCTATCCTCAAATTCTATATTATTTTCTACCAAAAACTTGTATGCTTTTTTGCATGTTGTGCATTTGGGATATTCTAAAAATAAATTTTTCATATCTACAACTCCCTCTGAAAATAATTATTATTTATTAATATTATTTATTAAATCATATTTGTATTGCATTTTCAATGCATACTTATCAAAAGAAGTGTCGTCAAAATCAATTGGAGACACTTCTTTTAATATAATATTTACTTTTTACTCATTTCCTTTGATTTTTCCATACAGCTAGACATAGCTTCTACAACCGCTGATTTAAATCCATTTTTTTCAAGGCTTCTTACAGCTTCTATAGTTGTTCCACCTGGTGAACAGACCATATCCTTTAATTCACCTGGATGTATTCCAGTTTCTAAAACCATTTTTGCTGAACCTAATACCGCTTGTGCTGCAAACTTATATGCCATATTTCTTGGCATACCTCCTAATACTGCACCATCTGCTAATGCCTCAATAAACATAAAAACATATGCTGGCGAAGATCCACTAACACCTATTACCGAATCAATTAAGTTTTCAGGTAGTATTTCAGCTTTCCCAAAACTTTCAAATATTGATTTAATTTCTAATAGCTCATCATCACTTACATTTTTATTCTTACATAAGGATGACATACCTTCACCGACTAATGAAGGTGTATTAGGCATACTTCTAACAACCTTAACATTTTCTCCTAATACATTTTCAATACTTGCTATAGTTTTTCCTGCTGCTATATTAATAATTATTTTACTTTCATTTATTTCACTTTTTATTTCATTCATAACTTCATCATAAATATTAGGTTTAACTGCTAAAAATATTATATCTGATAATTTAGCAACTTCTTTGGAATTAGCAGTAGTTTTAATTCCAAATTCTCTATTTAATTCAATTAGTTTTTCCTCATGTTTAACTGATGCTATTATATTTTTAGGATTAACAAGCTCTGATTTTATAATTCCTCCAATCATAGCTTTTCCCATATTTCCAGCACCAACAAATCCTATAGTTTTATTCATAGTATCCTCGTATCCTCCTAAATTATAACTTTTAGAAACTTTGTTCTGTTCTTTCTATAATTTCGTCTTGTAATACTTTACTTAAATTGTTGAAATGATCACTATACCCAGCAACTCTTACTATTAAATCTTTATATTCATCAGGATTCTTTTGAGCATTTAAAAGTGTTTTCCTATTAATTACATTAAATTGTATATGATGGCCCTCAAAATTAAAATATGTTTTTATCAAATTTGCCATATTGCTAAGCCCATCTTCTCCTGCAACTACTTCTGGTGTAAATTTTTGATTTAAAAGTGTTCCACCTGTTTTTAAATGATCCATCTTTGCTGCTGACTTTATAACTGCTGTGGGACCATTTATATCTGCACCTTTTTCAGGTGAAATACCTTCTGATACAGGTTTGTTTTTAAGCCTTCCATTTGCTGTTGCACCTATTACTTCTCCAAAATATATATGACATGTTGTTGGTAGCATATCTATTCTGTATACTCCACCTTTAACATTTTTTCTTCCTGTAACTTCTAAATAAAAGCTTTCAAAAACCTCTTTCATTATGCTATCTGAATAATCATCATCATTACCATATTTGGGTGTTTTATTTAATATTAAGCCTCTTATAAATTCATGATTTTCAAAGTTATCATCCATAGCATTTATTAATTGTTCCATTGTAAACTTTTTCTTATCAAATACATTATATTTAATAGCACTCAAACAATCTGTTATAGTTCCTATTCCAACTCCTTGTATATAACTTGTGTTATATCTAGCTCCCCCACTATTATAATCCATACCTTTTAATATACAATCATCTATTATAATAGATAGAAATGGAGATGGCATATTTTTAGAATATATTGCTTCTATTATATTATTTCCTTTAATTTTTATATCAATAATATAATTCAATTGTTTCTTAAAAGCCTGGAATAATTGTTCGTAATTTTCAAAATCTTTCGCATATCCTAATTCTAACCCAATTTGTTTGCCTGACATATTATCAAATCCATTATACAATGTTATTTGTAATATCTTAGGCAGATTTAAATACCCTGTTAGATTATAACACTCCTTGCCCCATGCACCTGTTTCAACACAGCCACTTGCTCCTCCACCTCTAGCATCTTCTATACTCTTTCCCATTTGTAATAATTCCTGAACTATAGCTTCTGTATTATAAAAAGCTGGTTGCCCCCATCCTTTTCTTGAAATTTCACATGCTCGTTTTAAAAATTTTTGTGGAGTTTTTCTACTTATTTGAACATTTGAACTTGGTTGCAATATTTTAAGTTCATCCATTGTATCTAGTATTAAATAGCTCACTTCATTAACTCCATCACTTCCATCTTTTGTGATACCACCAGTATTTATATTTACAAAATCTGTATAAGTACTGCTTTCTTTTAGGGTAACACCAACTTTAGGTGGTGCTGGCTCATTATTGAACTTAATCCAAAAACATTCTAAAAGTTCCCTTGCTCGTTCCTTATTTAAAATTCCATTATCAATATCTCTTTTGTAGAATGGGTATAAGTGTTGATCTAGTCTCCCTGGCGAAAAAGCATCCCAAATATTAAGTTCCGTTGTAACTGCTACATGTACAAACCAATACATTTGTAATGCTTGATGATAATTTTGTGGTTTTTTTTCTGGAACAATATCACAGTTTTCTGCAATTAATAATAAATCTTTTTTTTCTTTTTCATCTTCAGATTTAGCTGCTAACTCTCTTGCATATTCTGCATACCTTTTTCCATATATGATTATAGCATCACAACAAATCTCCATAGCTTCAAGCTCCGATTTTTTTTCAAATGCTTTTAAATCATTTTTATAATCTAATTCTTTTAATGCTCGTTGTATTTGCTTTTTAAAGTCTAAAAATCCATTATTATATATTTTTCCATCTCCTGCAGTATGCCCTGGAGCCCTTTGTTCCATAAATTCAGTAAAAATACCAGCCTCATAGCATTTTATCCATTCTTTTGTCATACTATTAAATATTTTTTCTTTAATAGCTCTCTTTTCCCAATATGGAATTATTTCTTGTTTTTGAAATTTCTTATCTTTATCACTCACTTTAAATGCTATTTTATCTCTTGAATTCATTATTTCAAAGTCATCTAAAGTATGGCAGCATAATTCTGGGAAAGTTGGTGCTCCTTGAGGTGTTTCTCCTTTTTCACCAACTATAAGTTCTCCCCTTCCTATATAAAGTGTTCTATTTTCCATGAAGTATTTGAATGATAATGCCCTTAAAACTGGAACTTCTACTTTCCCCTCATATTTTTTATAAGCCTCTGTAAATAATTTAGCTCTTTCCATTGATATATATGGCTTTGTTTCAACACTAAGTTTTCTTAAATTTCTAGTTCTATTATTAAACCCTCTTTCCATATATTAACCCCCTATTTGAACATCATATCCTTCTTTTTCAAAACATAGTTTTATTTTTCTCATAAGTTCATCATTTGGTTTTTCGAGCTTAATATTTGTGTATTTCCTATTTAAATTAAAGTACTTATATACCCCTATATCATGATAAGGCAGTAAATTTATTTTTATAATATTTAAAGGTTTTATAAATTTAATAATTTCTTCTATTTGGCATATATCTGCATTTATACCTTCTATAATTGGTAGTCTTAAATTTATATTTGCATGTGCTTCACTTAACCTTTTCAAATTGCCTAATATAATATCATTAGTTTTCCCAATATATTTTTTATGCAATATTGAATCTAAAATTTTTAAATCATATAAAAATAAATCGACATATTTTAATATACTTTCATATTTATGAAAATCACAATAACCACAAGTATCTATTGCTACTGATATCTTTTCTTTATAGCATAGCACTAAAAATTCTTTTATAAATTCAAATTGAGACATAACTTCTCCACCGGATAAAGTTACACCTCCACCTGATTCTTCATAAAACATTTCATCCTTTTTTATCTCTATTAATAATTCTTCTGGAGTATATTCCTCCCCAACTATATCACGTGCATTGTTAACACAATATTCTACACACCTGCCACACTTAATACACTTATTTAAATCTGTGCATATTGTATTATTATGCACAGATATAGCATCATTAGGACAAGCAAGTAAACACTTTTTGCACAAAATACACTTCTCATTGTTCTGTATGATTTCTTTATTATAACTTTGTGTTTCTGGATTATGACACCATACACATCGCAAAGGGCAACCCTTAAAAAATACAGTTGTTCTTATACCCGGGCCATCTTTTGTTGAACATCTCTGTATATTAGTGATTAACGCCCTACTCAATCATATCACTCCTTATCTTTAAACTGATTTGGATAACTTACTTCAATAATCCTTACCATCTTATTAGTGTAATTGGAATAATTATGCATAATATCAGATTTATAATGAGCACTATCACCTGGGTATAACTCATGTTGATCATTATCTATGCATAAAGTTAAGGTTCCTTCTAAAACATATATAAATTCTTCTCCATCATGTTTATATTGGCTTATATTTTCTTCAGTATTATTAGGTAATATTTCTATTAGTCTTGGCAACATAAATTTATCACTATTATTTGTTGTTAAATTGTAGTTTATAAAAGTAGAACTATCAATTTTGAATACTTCTTTTTCATAACTTCTTAATACTACTCTATTTTTCCTTTTTGGATTTGCAAAAAAATAATTTAAATCAACATCTAAAGCTTCTGCAATTTTCATTAATGAATCCGTAGCTATACTTGTAAGACCTCTTTCTAGTTGAGATAAAAATCCTATTGAAAGGCCTGTCCCTTCACTTAATTCTCTAAGTGTCATTTTTTTATTTGTTCTAAGCTCTTTAATTTTATTTCCTATATCTTTTTTCAACTTTCACACCTCATCATTATCCCTATAGAAATGTTTAGTTCATAATATTATGATACTTCACTTTATTTAAATAGTCCATATATTCAGTAAAATTTTTAAGTATGTATTTCATTATATCTAATTTAAGTTATATTTATTATGTATCAACGTTTAAATCTAAGTTTTATTATAATTTTTCATATCTAAACTCTTAAATCAACACCTTTTTATAAGTAGTAATTTATAATTTTGTAGTATAAACTCTTCTAAAATCTAGAAAAGTCTATACTATTCATTTAAACTATAAGTACAAAATAAATATATTTTATTTTACTTCAAAACTATTTTTATATTATAAAATCATTCTATAGTTTTTATATAATTAAATTTATTTTATTTTTTTAATATTTTATCTTCACTAATTTTTTCTTCTTTATATGGGCATATGTATTTATTTACAAGAACAGCTATAATAATACCTAATGCTGTCTCTATAAATCTAAATGTTCCATATTCTAAGGGAGATTTATCATTCAAATTTGTCATTATGGCAATAAATACAATACACGAAATCGATATTGATTTATTTTTATGTAATGAATCACATATATAAATAATTAAACTCACTCCCATACATGTAAATATAATACTGTTTGGTGCTATATAAGAAAAACATATTCCTATAAATGTCCCCATAGCAGTACCTATCATTCTGTTTTTTCCTACTTCAAATGAAGTTTCAACAGTAGATTGCATACAGATAACTGCTGCTATACAGCTATAAAATGGAGATTTAAACCCAAGTAATCTTGATATAACTATACACAAGAAAACAGCTATTCCAGTCTTCATATTTCGCATTCCTATTCTCTTCATAAGCAACTCCTCAACATATTTTACTTACAAACTATATAATACGCTAATTTTTTTCATTTTCAAATAATGTTTTCATGAAATGTAAATTTTTATACATAAAATGATGATATTATATAATTTATTAAACTTATAATACCATAAAAATAAAGATTCTTATTTCAAGACAGAAAAATATAATTAAATATTGAATATATGTTCAAATATATTTAACATTTAAATGTCTCTCAATAAGAATCTTTACTTTTTTGTTTATTTTTAATTTTAAATTTCTATTTTCTCATCTTTTGTTGTTCTTTCATAATGTCTTGTTGACCTAATCCTGTTGCTTCCATTATTTCAGTTATTCCCATATTTCTTTCTAAAAGCGTTCTAGCTTTCTTTAAAAGTTTTTCATGTTCACCTTTGTGCATTTTTTTACTCATCAATCATAAACTCCTCTCGATTTTATAATTAAGTTTACCTTTTGAATATCTTATATGCTTCAAAAGATTCTATATGTTTTAATTAACACTTTCATTTTTATTGTTATCTTAAAGCATAATATTTATTCACTTAAACCTGAAGTTTATTCTTCTATAAGCGCTAACACTAGTACTTTTATAAATTTAATATTATTTTCCCGATCTTTAGGACTCATAGATAAACTTTTTGTTATTTCAACAATTAATATCTGTCCTAATCTTTCATTTACATTTTCAAACTCCGAAAGAGCCTCTATTTTTTTTAGAGGAGTAAAAATTTTAGTTACTCTTTGAGATATTTCTTTTATAAACTCATGCATCTCTATATTCTTATTATTAGAAAAAGTGTATTTTTGTTGAACATAAAAACCCAATCCACGTCTATCCTCTATACCATCATAAAGAACTTCTATTTGTAATTCTAATTTTTCTTTTAAATCTAAGTCCAATTTTTCTATAGCCTCAAGTTTATTAAAAGTTTTTTGCCATGAAATTTTTAATATATGCATGAATAATTCCATCTTACTACTATAATAGTTATAAAATGTGCCTACAGCCATACCGCATTCTTTTGCTATCAATTTTATATCTACTTCATCATAACCTCTGTTTGAAAACAACTCAAATGCTTTATTTCTAATATTTTCATCTAAATTCTTAATAATTTTGGGCATAATATCTCCTTTTTTTTCAATTATATATGTAATTTTTTATAGGTTCTAACTTTTTAACTTATACATATTTGATCAGTACTATAGGAATTTAAGTTTAAACTTTAAGTTATTCATGTTTAAGTTGAGAAAGAGCAATTTGAAGTGTTATACAAAATTAACAATGAAGGATAAAACTGAAGTCTCAGTTTATTTGAATCAATTTTTATGATAATTTGCTAAGCAAATTAGTTTGAAAACAATATAAAAACATAGTTTTCATGGAATTCTATTCATAAATATTAAGAACGAAGTGAATAATATTAACCATCATTGTTAATTGCTAACTGTTAATTGTTAATTGGTTCCAGACATTATAATAGAATAAACTATAAGATTAGTAATATCATTTGAGAAATCTATTATTTAAAATTTTAGCTTGGAACCCTATATAATTTCAAACATATACTATTAATCTTTCATCCTTCAATTATTAGAAATATTCCTAAAGTTAGAGATCTAACATCCATTATAAATCTCCCTTTTATATTATAAACTTATCCTAAAATTACAATTAAAATTGAAAACTTATAAGTTAAAATATGAATTTATTTCCTATATAAATTGATTTTATCATATTCTATATAATTTTTTTATATAAAAATAAAATAATCAAGGAAATATAGAAATAAATTTCCTTGATTATCATATTTATAATTTAATTAACTTAATTTAAATTTTATAGTTAACGGATTATGATCTGAGTACTTAAAATCTAATTCTTTTCCTTTTATATCTATAGTTTTTATATTTTCTGATACTATAAATCCATCTATTATAGCTCTAAAATTTTCTCCCTTTACATATGGTGTTCCTGCAGTTCTTACTGTTGGTGTATTTTTATCAAACTTCCATGTATATCCATCTAATAAAAATTCATTTGGTATCATTTGTAACCATGACGGCCATTCCTCTGTTGCTTCAAACTTTTCAGGATCACTACCGGGAATTTGATGATTAAAATCTCCACCAGCAATAACATAGTTGCCTTTATCGTATTCTTCCTTCAAAAATTGTTGTAAAAAACCCAACTGCTGCTTTCTTATGAAACCGCCTTTATCATATGCTGATAAATGAACATTTATTAATACTAATTCTTTACTGTTTTCTACTGGAATTCTATTCACTAATATACATCTATCTAACTCAGCTAATTGTCTCGGCCATTTCTCTTGTCCTGGCAAACTATATCTTGTGCTCTCATTAACCTTGTATTTTGATAAGTTCATAAGCCCTGCCAATACTTTTCCATGTGGCTTTGTTAACGGTATTGGAACCCATGGAGTTTTATAGTTTATAGCAAAACTTGTAGTAAAGTCTTTAAATTCATTTTTTATTTCTTCATACTGATCTACTTTATAACTTCTAGTTGCATTTATATCTACTTCTTGAAGAAACGTAAATTCTCCATTTATTTCCTTAAGAGCATCTATACTTCCTTTTAAATTTGCCTCTGTTTTTTCTTTACTTATGGAACGCGATAAACTTCCTCCATCCATAAAAAAATGGATTTCTTCATCCATACCACAGTATCCAATATTGTAAGTGGTTAAAGTCATTTCTTTATCTAATTTAACAACATCATTTTGATTGTTTTCAATTTCTATATTGATTACTTCTTCTGGTTTATAATCTGTAATCGTCATAAAAACTAAATATGCAATTACTATTAATAATAGAATTACAACTACACACATAAGTATTTTGAATGTTTTTCTTATCATCTTTTCCCCCATCACTATGTTTTTTATTTTATTATAATAATACCATATTTTAATATTTAGAACAAAGCTATAGGGTTCCAAGTTCAAATTTAAAGTAATGTATTTATAAATTGAAAGATTTTTGCTTTTATCAAGAAACATGAATTGTTTAAAGTTTTACTCATAAAAATAACAAATCAAAGTACATACTTTAATTTGTTACAATTTACTAACTTAAGTTTTTAACTATTTTAGCTAGAACATTTCTAAATATATCTCTTTCATTTTCATCTATATTTAAGAAACATTGTTCATCAAAGCTTTTAAATAATCTAAATATATCTTGTTTTATATCTTTAGCTTTTTGTGTTAAATAAATTCTACTAACTCTTAAATCTTCTGTGTCTGTCTTTTTTATTATAAAGCCTGTTTTCTCCATTCTATTAACCATTTTAGTCATAGTTGCTGGTGTAACAGATAATTTTTCACACAAATCTTTTTGAGTAGTTCCTTCATTGTTATATAAAACCATAATTAATGATGGTTGTCCTCTATATAACCCCAATTTAATTAATTCTTCATCTAATTTTTTGAAGGTTCTATTTGCTACTTTTAAATAATTAGATATTAAATTTTCCTCCATTTATTATTCCTCCACATATTTAGTCAACTAATTTTATATATATCATTAAACAAATTTCTATATATAGAAAAATACTCTCACCTCTAAATTTGTTCATTTAACAAAATTCAACTTAGTATTTATTACTACTCTTGAATACTTATAAGAATGTCCAATTTTTGAAATGAGTTATTTATATAGTTAATTTGAATCTATAGTATATTCAATTCTATTTTATCACAAATTATAATGCACTATGTATATTTTTTATTTTTCACTATTGTTTTGTAATAATTTAACTAATAACTCTAGTATCTCAACATATAACCATATAAGTGTAACTAACAATCCAAACCCTGCATACCACTCCATATATTTGGGACTTCCATACTGAGCAGCTCTTAGAATAAAATCATAATCAAGTATTAAACTAATTGATGCTATAGCTACTACAAACACACTAAATCCTATCCCTAAAAATCCAGATCCAAATATAGGTATATTTACTCCAAATAAACTTAACATAAACGATATTAAATAAATTAAAGCTATAGATACTGTTGATATAACAACTCCTTTTCTCACTTTACCAGCTAATGTTGGAGTTCTTCTATATATAAGTAATGTAGAAATAGATACTGCTATAGTCAAACAAATTGCTGATAATACTACTCCTGGAAATCTAAACTCCATAAGTCTTGATAAACTCCCAAGTAATACTCCTTCGAACACAGCATAAAATATAGATGTTATAGGCGCTATTTTAGGTACAAAATTTGTTATTATAGCAAGTATAAAAGCTCCTATAGATGATATCACTAAAAGACTATTAAAATTCTTTATTCCATTAGATAACACTTTCCATGTTAACATTAATGATATGAATAATACTGCTATTAACACTAATGTCTTAATTATTGTTGATGAAATTGTCATTGTATCTTCGGCATAATTACTTTTTGATTTCTCAAATCCACTATTTATAAATGGATTTGATTGCAAATCCTTCATACAACATTCTTCCTTTCAAATAATTACTTTACATTATATTTTTTACAAATTTATAAATTTTATACTTTAATATAACTTTATTTCAGTACTAATCTTTATGTATAGCATTTGCTTGTATGCATTTTTAGAAATTTCCCATTCATCTATTGTATTTATTCTTTCATTTATTAATAATATAATTTCTCCTATAATATTATTAATTTTATTTATATTCTTATCATAAATAAAAGCAATTGAACTTTTCTCACAGAACATTTCACATACTGTGTCTAATAAATCTAACTTGATATACTTCAATTCTTCATTTGAAAATTTATCTTTTAAAATATTAAACTTATCATTTTTATAAAATCTATTTTGTACATAACTTGTGAAACTTTCAAAGTCTTCTGCATTACTACCAGGTTCTATTTCAAATAATATTCTAAAAAATAAGTTCCAATCAAAATCTATATTTATAATTTCTAAAAGTTTTGTACCTGCTTTTTTGCTAAATTTATTATCATATTTTACTTCTCTATCAAATATTATTTCTTGATTAAATTTAATATCATTTTTACTTATTTCATTTACTCTTGATAGCATTTTTATAAGAGTTTCATTATAATCTTCTAATTCCTTAGCATTATTGCTTCTAAATAAGTAATTTACAATAGCATCACAACTCTTCTTAAAATCTACTGAAAACCCTATGTCTTCTTTCATTTTATTGGAAAATAAATCATATACTATTTTAGATAACATAGTTTCTACTTGTTTTTTTCGTATCATTGGATCTATAGTATCTGATTTAACAGAGTAATCACAAATTAAAGATAATTGATTATCTATCATAGATAAATTTTTTTTGATTGAAGTTAATATATTTTTAAAGAAATCATCCACAACCATATAATTCTTATTTTTATATATTACTTTATGTTCGATTTCTCCCCAAAACATATTTACAAGTGATTTTATTTGAAGTTCAAAATTATATTTTATTATTCCATCATCATATATACCATCAATTCTATAAATTTTAAATCCATTTTTTTGTTTTTGTGGTTGTTCACTTTTTAAATTTAATCTTATTTTAGAATTTATTTCATTATAAGAAGTTCCATCATTATGTTTTCTATCAAAAAAACTTAATAATTCATTATATACTTTTTCTTCATCATCTATAAATCTGCACTCTATTCTTGCACCAATTAAATCCTGTAGATTAAGTATTACTTCTTTCGAACTATTGTATTTTTTATAGTAATTATTTCTTATTATCTTATCTTCTAAACTAGCTTTAGATTTTACTCTTGTAACAACATTTAATTCACCATCATTTACACATAGTAAAACTTCTTCAAAATACTCCTCTATTTCCTTAGAAATACCTTTAAGTTCTATTCTTTTTTCTTCTAATAAATTTATTGATTCCTCTATAAAACTAAATATCTTAAGTTCCACAAATACTTCCTCCAAAACAACTATAATATTTACATATTATAATACTTTTATGTCTATTTTGTTTCATTTTAATGTATGAAAAATAAACCCTATAAATTTTACTATAACCTACTTAGTAAAATTTATAGGGTTTTTCAGTTAAATATCTTTAACCATATTGTGTATCCATTTTCCAGATTTAAATCTTTTTAACATAACGACAACTTTTATAGCTTCTTCAGCAAATGTCATAAGTACAACTAAATATACTGGTAATTTAATTACAAATGCTCCAATGAATGCAAGTGGTATTCCTATACACCAAAGTGTAATTCCTTGTACTAATGAACCATATGTAGCATCTCCACCACCTCTTAATACTCCTACTATCATTACTGCATTGTAAACTCTTATTATTAATATAGCTGAATATATATATAATATATATAAAGAATCTCTCTTAACATTTTCTGATACATTAAACATAGATAATATTGATGATGCTGATAATGCTAATATCCCTGCTAATATAATAGAAACAATTATGGCTAATTTTGAAATTCTCTTAGCATAAACTTTTCCTTCTTCTTCTCTATTAGCACCTATTTCATTTCCTATTATAACTACTGATGCATTTGCAAGTCCAAATGTTATTATCATAAATAAATTCATTATAGTTGTACATATCTGTATTGATGCTGAAGCACCAGTCCCTATTCTTCCATATATTGCGGCATAAGTTACATTTCCAAGTCCCCAACAAGCCTCATTTAATATTATTGGTAGAGTAACTTTATATAGCCCCTTAAATACCTCTTTTGATATTCCAACAAACTCACTTAATTTTGCTCTTAATACATTCTTTTTAGAGTAAACTCCAATTAAAATTATTGTACACTCAAATACTCTTGCAGTTACAGTTGCTAATGCTGCACCTTTTACACCTAAAACAGGTGCACCAAACTTTCCAAATATAAGTACATAATTTAAGAATCCATTAGTAAGTAGTCCTATAAAACTAGCCCACATAGGAAGAACTGTGTTTCCTACACTTCTTAATGCTGCAGCATAATTAAAAGTTATAGACGTAAATAAATAACTCATTACAACAATAACTAAATATTCACTACCTATTTCTATTACTTTAGGATCTATATTGAATATGGCCATTATTTTTTCTGGAATTAAAAGTCCGATAAGTCCAAATACTAAAGTTGCTAAAATTCCACCTATAAGCCCAATACCTAATGTTCTTTTTATATTTTTTTCATCTTTTTTTCCCCATAATTGTGCTATAAACACACCACAACCTGCACTAATTCCCATTATAATTAAATTAAATAAAAAATAATATTGATTAGCTATTCCAACTGATGCTAATTCTACTTCGCCAACTTGTCCAATCATCATAGTATCTAACATATTAAGTGATGATGCTATAAGATTTTGTATAACTATTGGAAGTGTTATTAAAAATAATCTCTTATAAAATTTCTTATCTTCTTTAAAGCTTTTAACTAAACTCATATATTCCTCCTTATTAGTTATTAATAAACATAAAAATAACATCCAACTTTGAGTTTTTTTGTCAAAGTGGATGTTTCAAACACTTGCTAATACTTATACTAAGTATTATAAATTATTAAATTTTCACCAATGGTTATATTATATTATTTTTTTTATATTGTCAACTTTTATCACTTAATTAATTACTATATTAAATGTTTTATACTATTAATATATGCCTTAAATTTTATATTATAAATAATACTATAACAAAAGCATGTTTTCACATGCCTCATTCTATAAACCTAAGATATTGATTAAATTTTATATTAGCTTTTCCTAAATAAATTTCTTCTTAAATAAATAGTTTGTAATTTTTCTATTTCTTTTATATGTAAATTTTTAATCTTCGCTATACTATATTTATAGTAAAATTATATTAACTATACTGTAAAGTATGCATCAACACAGTTCAAATTTCTATAAAATATTAGATTTAACTTTTAAGTCTATATCTAATAATTCGTTTAAATCAAATTTTTTATTAAAATATTCTTCTATAATATCTATTGTTTCTTCATCATTACACTGATTTTCCATATTATTTATATAACTATCTATTATTTTATTATTATGTAAAAACGACATAACTCCACCTCATATCCCAATATTTTCAATTTAATTATACTCTTTAAAGTATATATTATCAATATTCTGAAATAATTTTCGTTTTAATAACTTTTTTGTCGTTTTTACATATAAAAAAGCATAGTATAGCGAAATATATTAATTAGAATACTTTTATTTTTCGCTATGTATCATCACATTTGTTTACTACTTTCTAATATCTCTATAAATTTTTGAGCTGCTGGAGATAATGATACACTTTTAAGAAAACAATAGCCTATACTTCTCTTAGGTATTTCTTCAACAGTTTTAACTTCATATAAAATATTTTCTTCTAAATATTTTTCTGAAAATTCTTTAACCACACAGGATACACCTAAATTTATCTTTGCAAATTCTAACAATAAATCATGTGCTCCTAATTCAATTTCTGGTAAAATCTTAACACCTTTAGTCATCATATACTTTTCAACATACTGTCTTGAATTTGACTTTGGTTCTAAGAGAATTAATGGCAACTGTGCAAGTTCATCAAACTCTAATTTTCTTTTAGTTAAACCTCTATACTTATTTCCACAAACAAATATATCATGTACATCAATGCACTTCTTTTTCTCTAATGTAGAATCCTCCACTGGAAAATTGCAAATAGCAATATCAATTTTTCCTGATTTGATCATTGCACATAATTCAAGTGTAGTTCTATTAATAATTTTCAACTTAATATTAGGGTATTCTCTATGAAACTCTTCTAAATAAGATAATAAGAAATATCTTGATATAGTATCTCCTACACCTATCTTTAGCTCCCCAATCATGAGATTTTTAGATTCTAAAAGTTTTCTTTCACCTGTATTTATTAAATTTATTGCAGAATTTACATACTCAAATAGCAATCTTCCTTCATTAGTAAGTTCTACACCTTTAGGAATTCTAGTAAACAATCTCATTCCTACTTCATTTTCTAATTGCATTATAGACTGACTTATTGCTGGTTGTGTCATATACAAGTTTTTAGCAGCTTTAGAAAAACTATGACATTTTCCAACTTCACAAAATACTCTATATAAATCTAATTTACTTATCATATAAGCTCTCCTTATATCTAATATACTATATATTTATTTTACTTATACCATGATTTTATTATATATTACAAGTATAAGTTATGAAACAAATTTTACTTTATATAAATTAAAGATGTTTAAAGGAGAGATTAAATTGGAAAGAGTAGTAGGAACTGTTGTTAGAGGTATTCGTTGCCCAATTATTAATAATGGAGATAATATTGAGGAAATTGTTGTTGATAGTGTATTAAAAGCAGCTGAAGTAGAAGGATTTAAAATTAATGATAAAGATATTGTTACAGTAACAGAATCTGTAGTTGCTCGTGCTCAAGGCAATTATGCATCTATTGATAATATAGCTAAAGATGTAAAATCTAAGTTTGGAGATAATACAGTAGGCGTTATTTTTCCAATCTTAAGCCGTAATCGTTTTGCTATATGTCTTCGTGGTATTGCAAAAGGTGCTAAGAAAGTAGTGTTAATGCTTAGCTACCCATCAGATGAAGTTGGAAATCACTTAGTAGATATAGATGAGTTAGATGAAAAAGGAGTTAATCCTTGGACAGATGTTTTAACTGAAAAACAATTCCGTGATTATTTTGGATATAAAAAACATAC
This sequence comes from Clostridium amazonense, assembly GCF_056431285.1. NCBI lineage: Bacteria > Bacillati > Bacillota > Clostridia > Eubacteriales > Clostridiaceae > Clostridium > Clostridium amazonense. The sequence continues at coordinate 954,665 of NZ_JBWKMH010000033.1, forward strand.
TTTTACTGGAGTAGATTATATAGACTATTATAAATCACTACTAGAAGAATATGGTACTGAATGTGAAGTTATATTCTCTAATAGTCCTAAAACAATTTTAAATTACACTAAAAATGTTCTTACTTGTGATATTCATACAAGATTTAGAACTAAAAAAATATTAAAAGCTAACGGTGGAGAAAATATTTACAGTCTTGATAACATATTATGTGAATCTATTGATGGCAGTGGATACAATGAATGTTATGGTCTTTTAGGCTCTAATAAATCTACAGAAGAAACTGTTAAACTTTTCCCTCGTAATTGTCAACCAGTTGTTGATACTATACAATCTCTTTTTAAAGAAAAAACTGGTAAAAACGTTGAAGTTATGATTTATGGAGATGGAGCTTTCAAAGATCCTGTAGGTAAGATTTGGGAACTTGCAGATCCTGTAGTTTCTCCAGCATATACTTCTGGACTTGAAGGAACACCTAACGAAGTTAAGCTTAAATATCTTGCAGACAATAATTTCGCATCTTTAAGAGGTGATGAATTAAAAAATGCAATTTCTGAATACATTAAAAACAAAGAAGATGATCTTGTAGGTTCTATGGAGTCTCAAGGAACTACACCTAGAAGACTTACTGATCTTATTGGTTCCCTTTCAGATTTAACATCAGGAAGTGGGGATAAAGGTACTCCTGTAATATTTATTCAAGGTTATTTCGATAATTATACAAAATAACAAATATCTCTTAGACCTTAAAATAATTAAGGCTTACCCTAAGATTGAAATAAGTAAAGACACCTCAATATATAAAGTTTTGAGATGTCTTTATTTTTTTATTTTAGTATATAATTATTTTTTAACTAAATATTTTTATTTATTTTCCATTTTACATTCAACTTTATATAATTCCTTTGTAAAAGCTATAATTGCAATAAGCATAATTATTCCAAATGGTAAGGCCATAATTATAGATGTATTTTGAACCATAGTTAATCCTCCAACAAATAATAAAACCATAGTTACTGCTGATTGCATTATTCCTAAAACTATTTTCTTAGAATTCTTCACATTTAATTTCCCATTTGAAGTAATCATTGCTAAAACATATGTTGCTGAATCTGCACTAGTCACAAAGAATGTAAATAATAACACTATTGCTATTATAGACATTAGCCCTCCTAATGGATATGCCTCAAATATCATGAATAATGCTGTCTCAACCTTTTCTATTGCTTTAACACCTATATTCATAGGAGCATTAATGCCTAAAGTACCAAATACATTCATCCATACAATGCAAAATCCAGCTGGAACAAATAATACTCCCATTATAAATTCTTTTATAGTCCTACCTTTAGAAACTCTAGCAATAAATATAGCTACTGATGGAGCCCAAGCAATCCACCAGCCCCAATAAAATATAGTCCATTTCCCATACCAATCACCTTTTACAAATATATTATTATTAGTAGTTAAAAGTTCTACAGTATATCCCTTTAATCCAATAAACAGGTTATTTATCATATCCCCAAAAGGTCCTATTAATGTTGCCATTAATAATAATAATGCTGCTAAAAACATATTAGTATTAGATAATATTTTTATTCCTTTATTCACTCCTGTACATGCAGATATCAAAAACAATATGGTTATTATAGTTATTATTATTATTTTCACTTTATTATTATCAGGTATATTAAATAAATAATTTAATCCACTATTTATTTGAAGTGTTCCCATTCCAAGCGAAGTTACTATACCTGCTATAGTTGCTAATACTGTAAATATATCTACAATTTTTCCCACTATGCCTGCAGATCCTTTTTCTCCAATTATTGGTATTAATAAACTACTTATAAGTATAGGTTTTTTTCTTCTAAAATGCATATATGCTATTGCTAATGCTAAAACTGAGTAACATGCCCAAGCTGATATTCCAATATGGAGAAATGATTTTGTAAAAGCAAACTTTTTAGCCGCCTCACTTCCGCCTTGTAAATTCAATGGATTTATATAATGAGTTAATGGTTCTGCAACTCCCCAAAATACTAATCCTATTCCAATCCCAGCACTAAAAAGCATACAAAACCAAGTTAAGTTTGAAAATTCAGGCTTGGAATCATCATCACCTAGCTTTACATTTTTAAATTTACTAAAGACTATCCAAATACAAAAAAAGAAAAATATAAGCATTAAACTGCAATAAACCCAAGAAAATTTATTTATTATTAAATTATACGATATACTTACTACTTCTTCTAATCTCTGCCTGAAAAAAAGTCCACATATCAAAACAAATATAGCAAATATTATTGAACTATAATAAACTATATTTTCCTCTATCAATTTTCTTCTTTCACATTTGTATCTAGTTATATCCATAAAATCCCCCTTTAATTGAATACTTTATTATAATTATAAAGTTGTCAGTTAGTTTAAATTTTATAATTTTAAACTATTTTTAGTTATAACAATATAAGTACTTATATTTACAAAATTATCCTTTATTGAAGTCTTATAAAATTTTATAATCATATGTTGGATTTTTATAAAATTATTAATTGATTTTGATAAGATTTAAATAGGAATCTAATTTTCACAATATATAAATGAATTTAGATTTTAGAAAAATTTATCTGACACACTTATAATAACATATAAGTTTTCAAATTTCAAACACATATGTATTTTTGTTACAATATCATTATAAATATTTTATCAATTTGTATTTAATTTATTTTATTCTTATAATACTAATTGATAAGGTTTATTCCTATATAATTTTAGAGGAGTGCATATTTATGAAAAAACAATTTAAAGTTCCAAATTATATAAAAATAGCTACTGATATAGCTTATAGAATAATAAATAATGAATTTATTGAGGGAAGCAAGATAACTGGAAGAACTACTTTAGTTAGCATTTATCAAGTTTCTCCTGAAACTATAAGACGTTCTATATCTTTATTAAAAAGTATGAATGTTGTAACTGTAAATGAAAAAAGTGGAATAATTATTAACAATAAAAAAAATGCTGTTGAATTTTTAAACAAATTTAAAACTGAATCTGATTTTAACAGTTTAAAATGTGAAACTTATGAGTTACTAAAAGAAAGGAAAAAAATTGATGAACAAATTGAGAAAAATCTAAATTCTGTAATTAATTTTGCTACTCAACTTCGTAATGTTGGAAAGATAATCCCTTTTGAAAGTAAAATTCTTTCTAATAGCTCTATAATAGGCAAAAGCATAGGTGAATTAAACTTTTGGCACAACACTCAAGCAACAATAATTGGAATAATTCGTAATAATGAAACATTTCTATCACCTGGTCCATACTTTACATTAATGGCTAATGATATAATAATATATGTTGGTAATGAAGGTGTTTTATTAAATGTACAACAATTTATCTCATTATAATATTATGGGAGATTAAAATCTTCCATAATATTATATTTTTTATTGTATATATTTTTGAAGTCCATTTTTTATTTCTCCCTCAATCAATTTATTAAGTTTTTCAATTATATCTTCTGGATTTTCCTTCATTCCATTTTTCATCCACTTAACCACAAGTCCAATAAGAATAAATGTGTATACTTCTGCAACAAAATTTTTTTGTTCCTTTTTTATGTTTAATTCAACTGAAATTTCATCTATAACTCCAATCAATAAATGAAACGTTATATTATAAAGAAACTTATCTAAATGATCTCTTCCAAGTGAATAGAATGTATTCATACAAAATGCATGATTATCAGCCACATATTTAAATATCATATAATACCCTTGTTTCCATGTATCATATGTTTTGTAACCTGCTATTCTGTCTACTGCTTCTGTTTTGTATATCCAATCTAATAAATCATAAATATCTTTGAAATGATAATAAAATGTTTGCCTATTTACTCCACAATCAGCCACTACATCTTTTACCCTTATTTTTTCAAGTGGCTTTTTTGCATTAATTTTTTTAAAGAGGTTGCAAGCTCTCTTTTAGTCATTAATGTCATATTTAAATACCCCATGCACCATACTTACATATACATTTAATCTGCAATCTCTCATTATATATAATTTAAATTTATAAATTTCTACTAAATAATTCAATGGTATAACTATATTAGTTATGCAGTAATAATTACGTTATATTATTTATTATATTAAATATATGTGTTTTTTATATGACAAAAATTTCTATAACTTAAATAAAAGGTAAACTTATTCTCAATAAGTTTACCTTTTATTTTATTTATCTATAAAATTCTTGTGTTGCATACACCGTATTTCCTATTTTATATACTCCAACTCCTATATCAGTAAAATTACTTGATAGTATGTTTGCTCTATGACCTTGTGAATTCATCCACATATCCATAAATTGATTTGCTAAAGAACTTGCATCAGATGTACCACCTACATAAGCTATATTTTCTCCCCATGCATTGTAACTAACTCCATCTTTTTGCATTTGAACAGTTATAAGATTACCTTCAGGATCATTATGATCAAAGTATCCTCTATCTCCCATATCCTGTGATTTGATTCTCGCATACTTTTCCATAGTTTTATTATCTTTTAATGAAGATAATCCTGCTTTACTTCTTTCTTCATTAACTTTTTGTATTATTAATGTTTCAACTTCAGCCATAAATTTATCACTGCTGTTTGGAGTTTCTGGAATTTCCACAACTGGTGGTTTTTCCTCTTCAGTTGTCGGTGGAGTTTCAACAGCTGGTGGAACTTGTGGCTTTTCATTTTCTGAAGGTGTATTCACTATTGGTGGTTTTTCTTCGGTACTTGTCCCAACATTACCTTCATTACTGCCTATATTACCAGTGTTATTTCCATTACTTTCACTATTTCCAACATTATTATCATTTGGCTTATTACTAGGTTTATTTACTATGTTGTCTTGTCCATTATTAGGTTTGCTGTTTACATTTCCATCTCCTACATCTGGACATTGCTCATTATTATCACCATTTAGAATATTTTCCATAAACTCATTAAGTCTATTTATAATATCTCTAATACTTATATATACATATTGTACAAATCCAACTTTATCTGTTGAATCTTCTTTTACTTCACTAGTATTTGTCAATTTTAAATAATGATTATTTTTACTTACTTCTTTTGTAGAATAATCACTATTAGCTTGAATAACTACTGCATCTTCTGTTGCTGCATAAGTAGTAACTCCAGCCCCTCCTATAATAGTAGTCGTTAATAACATCGCAATTAGTTTCTTTTTCATTCGTACCACTCCTTTTTATTTTTTCAAATTCTTATGTTGAATTCAATATTTTATTAGTTAAAGTACTTTTTACTTCACTACTGCTGACATATATATTTATACCATAACAACTACCTTTTTCTTTACTCCAATTCTTTCCCTTCATTGTTATATACTACTTTAGATGAAATATTGTCCTCATATGGAAACTGTATATTTTATCAAAACCTAGATATTCTCTAGAAAATATCACTTTTCCAATATACTCCTTGGTTGTAATTACCACGTTTAATTTTCAAATTTTCTATCTTTTCAACTTAATTCTTACATAAAAAACTGCTTTAAAATAATTTTTTGAATTATTTCAAAGCAGTTTATTATTATTATTATTGTTCTGCTAGTTTTTTATAATTATTTAGTCTTTCTTTTGCATCTAATTCTGTTTTTTCAAATAGCATCTCTGCTTCTTCTGGGAATGCTTTTGCAAGAGATGCATACCTTACTTCTCCCATTAAGAATTCTCTAAAATCACTCTTTGGCTCTTTTGAATCCAATGCAAATGGATTTTTATTTTCTTCTTTTAACATTGGATTATATCTGTATAAACTCCAATATCCACATTCTACAGCTCTTTTTTGTTCCTCTTGTGATGTTGACATACCTTTCTTAATTCCATGATTTATACATGTAGCATATGCAATTATTAATGATGGACCATCATATGCTTCTGCTTCTGCAATTGCTTTAATTGTTTGATTCTTATCTGCACCCATAGAAACTTGAGCTACATAAACATTTCCATAACTCATAGCCATCATGCCTAAATCTTTTTTCTTACTTCTCTTTCCTGATGCTGCTAATTTAGCTACAGCAGCTGTTGGTGTTGCTTTTGATGATTGACCACCTGTATTAGAATAAACTTCAGTATCAAATACTAATACATTTACATCTTCACCAGATGCCAATACATGATCCAATCCACCATATCCTATATCATAAGCCCAACCATCTCCACCAAACATCCATTGAGATCTCTTCACTAAAAACTCTTTGTCATTTAAAATCTTCTTAGCAATATCATTATTTTCACTTTCAAGTGCTTTTATTACTCTATCAGCTCTTTCTCTTGAACCTTCTCCAACTTTCATGTTATCTAGCCAATCTTGTAATGCACTTTTTGCTTCATCTGATATGTTAGATGTAATAGCTTCTCTAGCATTATCAGCAATTCTTTCTCTTATTGTTTTCACAGCCATATGCATTCCTAAGCCAAACTCTGCATTATCTTCAAATAGAGAGTTTGCCCAAGCTGGTCCATGACCACATTTATTAGTACTATATGCAGTTGCAGGTCCACCAGCAGCCCAAATTGAAGAACAACCTGTAGCATTTGCTATCATCATTCTATCTCCAAATAATTGAGTTACAAGTTTTGCATATGGAGTTTCACCACAACCAGCACAAGCACCTGAGAATTCAAGTAATGGTTCTTCAAATTGACTACCTTTAACAGTTTTCTTATTCATTGGATTCTCTTTCTTAGATACTTTTTCTACTGCATAATCCCAAGATTCTATTTGTTCATGTTGACTATCTTGTGATTTCATTACTAATGCTTTACCTGGTGCTGGACAAATTTCTGCACAGTTTCCGCAACCAACACAATCAAGTGGAGTAACTCCTATTGTGTAATATAATTTTTCCTCAGCTTTAAGTGCTTTTGGTTCAATTAACTTCATTGATTGTGGTGCATTTGTTTTTTCATTTTCATTTAGCAAGAAAGGTCTAATAGTTGCATGTGGACATACATATGAACATTGATTGCATTGTATGCAATTTTCTGGAATCCACTCTGGAACACTAACTGCAATACCTCTTTTTTCATACCTTGCTGTTCCAGACATAAATGTACCATCTTCAACACCTTCATTTATGAAAGTTGACACTTTAATTGAATCACCTTCCATACTATTCATCGGTTCTACAATTGATTTTATAAAACTTGGAACATTTTCTTTTTCATCTAATTTATCATCTTCAGCATTTTTCCAACTTTGTGGTACATTTACTTTAACTATAGATTGTACTCCTGTATCAATTGCTGCATGATTCATATTAACTATTTTTTCGCCTTTTTTGCTATATGATGTAACAACTGCATCTTTTAAATACTTAATAGCATCATCTACGGGAATTATATCAGCTATTTTAAAGAATGCTGCTTGCATTATCATATTAATTCTTCCACCAAGACCAATTTCTTGAGCTATTTTAACAGCATTAAGTGTATAGAACTCTATATTATTTTCAGCTATATACCTTTTTATTTTTCCTGGTAATCTACTATCAAGTTCTTCTTCACTCCATAATGTATTTAATAAGAACTTTCCATTTTGTTTTAACCCTTCTAATATATTATACTTATAAACATATGATTGATTATGACAAGCAACAAAGTCAGCTTTATCAATTGGATAATGTGATTTTATTGGTGTTTTACCAAATCTTAAGTGTGAAATAGTTATACCACCTGATTTTTTAGAGTCATATGAAAAGTATCCTTGCGCATACATCTCTGTATGATCACCAATAATTTTAATAGCACTTTTATTTGCACCTACAGTTCCATCTGAACCAAGACCCCAGAACTTACAAGATTTTGTACTTTCAGGAGTTGCATCTATTTTTTCTTTTACTTCTAAGGATGTATTGGTAACATCATCAACTATTCCTACAGTAAACCTATCCTTTGGTTTAGTCTCATTTAGATTTTCATAAACTGCAGCTATTTCTGATGGTGTTGGATCTTTTGAACCCAATCCAAACCTTCCACCTACAACTAATGGTGCATTCTCTTTTCCAAATAATGATTTTACTACATCTAAGTATAGTGGCTCTCCAATAGAACCAGGCTCTTTAGTTCTATCTAATACTGCAATTTTCTTAACTGAGTCTGGAATAACTTTTAGAAGTTTTTCTACTGCAAATGGTCTATATAATCTAACTATTACAAGACCTAATTTTTCACCTTTACTATTTAAATAATCTATAGTTTCTTCTATTACTTCGGTAACTGCACCCATGGCAATTATTATTTTATTAGCATCTTTTGCTCCATAATAATCAAAGCAATGATATTCTCTACCAGTTATTTTAGTTATTTCACTCATATAATTTTCAACAATATCTGGAACATCTTCATAGAATCCATTTATTGATTCACACATTTGAAAATATACATCTGGATTTTGTGCTGTTCCTCTAGTAACTGGGTGATTTGGGTTTAATGCACTCTTTCTAAATTTATCAATAGCATCAAAATCAACTAAAGGCATTAAATCTTCTTGTTCTAAAAGTTCAACTTTTTGTATTTCATGAGATACTCTAAATCCATCAAAAAAGTTTACAAATGGTACTCTGCATTTAATTGCAGTTAAATGTGCTACTGCTGATAAATCCATTACTTCTTGTACTGAACCTTCTGATAGCATCGCAAATCCAGTTTGTCTTGTTGCCATAACATCTTGATGATCACCAAATATACTTAATGATGATGTTGCAAGTGCTCTAGCAGCTACATGTATTACCCCTGGAAGTCTTTCTCCAACCATTTTATACATATTAGGTACCATAAGAAGTAACCCTTGTGATGCAGTGTATGTACTTCCTAATGCTCCGGCTTGTAAAACACCGTGTAATGCTCCCGCTGCTCCCGCTTCTGATTGCATTTCTACTACTTTTACTGTATTACCAAAGATATTTTTTTTACCTTTTGCAGCCCAATCATCAACTACTTCAGCCATAGGTGTTGATGGTGTAATTGGGTAAATTGCAGCTACTTCTGTAAAATTGTAGGAAATATATGCTGCTGCAGTGTTTCCATCCATACTTTTCATCTTTCTCATTTCTTTACCTCTTTCTTTTCAAAACTTTATCATATTTTTTTACAGTATAATTGCTACTATATTCTTTATATAATTTGTTCTAAAAAGCTAAATATTATGTAAAAAAAATAGTAAGCATCTATTTCTCATTAAAATAAATGCTTACTTATTTACATGTTGTAAATATTATTTCATGTTTTCTAATAGTTTAACTATGAAATTCCATACTTTTTCAACTGATGATATACTCATACGTTCACTTGGAGTATGAACATCATATAAGTTTGGTCCAAAGCTTATCATGTCTACATCTTGCATTTTTTCTTTTAAAAGACCACATTCAAGACCTGCATGTATAGCATCTATTTTGGCATCTTCTCCAGTTAATTCTTTATATGTTTGCATAGATAAATCTCTTATTTTAGAATTTTGTTCGTATTGCCATTCTGGATAATCTGAATCACTTACAAGTTCAGCTCCAATTAATTTTGCTAAATATGCAATTTTATCAGCTATTGCATATTTTAATGATTTAACTGAGCTTCTTATTGATGAAACAAATGTTATTTTATCTTCATTAAATTCTATTACTCCTAAGTTTAAACTACTTTCAACTAAGCCTTTAATGTCTTCACTCATAGTTTGAACTCCATCTGGTACTAAAACTAAATATGAAACTATTTTTTCAGTAACATCTTTAGTTAATTGCTTTTTGCACTCTGATTTTTCAACAGTTATTGTTATATCTGGATCTTGAACTCTTAGTTCTTCTTTTATTGTTTTTAATACATTTGAAGCTATTTCTTGTACTTTTGAAACATTGCTTACTTCTGTTGTTATTATTACTTCAGCTTCACGTGGAATTGCATTATGTTTAGAACCACCACATATAGTAACTATATTAAATTCAACTTCATTTTTAATGCTATTTAATAATCTTCCCATTATTTTATTAGCATTTCCTCTTTGTTTTCCTATTTCTTGACCTGAGTGTCCACCTTTTAATCCATTAATTTCTATTCTTAATGCTTCATTTTTAGCATCTTCATATTCAGCTTTTATATTTACAGTGTTAGTAACTCCACCAGCACAACTTACTAAGAAAACTCCTTCTTCTTCTGAGTCAATATTTAAAAGTGTTTTTCCTTTTAAATTTTTAGGATCTGCTGCTATTGCTCCATACATTCCTGTTTCTTCATTTGTTGTAACAAATAATTCTATTGCAGGGTGTTTTAAATCACAAGCATCTAAAATTGCAAGTCCATAAGCTACTGCTATTCCATTGTCTGCTCCTAAAGTAGTTCCTTTAGCTTTTACAAAATCTCCATCAATCATTAGATTTAGTGGATCTTTTTCAAAATCATGATCTACATCACTATCTTTTTCACAAACCATGTCCATATGTCCTTGGATTATAACAGCTGGTATGTTTTCATATCCTTCAGTAGCTGGTTTTCTTATAATTACATTAGGCTCTTTTTCTTCTTGAATTACTTCAAGATTTCTTTCTTTTGCAAAATTAACTAAGTAATCACTTATAGCCTTTTCATTTCCTGAACCATGTGGTATTTGACACATTTCTTCAAAAAAGCCAAAAACCTTTTTAGGATTTAAATCTTTTAATACGTTCACAAAAATCACTCCATTCCATCTATTTAAACCAATAATATTTTGCATTATTGTATAAAATATAAATTTTTATAATTTTATATTAAACTTATATTTATGTAAAATCAATTAACTTTGTAAACTTTTTTTTAATTTTTTTTATTTTTTTTAAAAATTCCCATATTTTTTCTTTTTATTTAATTACTATTATTATTAAATTTTAAAAAATAAAATAATAATGTATCATATTTAAATTATTGTATTTTATTTGATTTAAATATGTAATTTAAAGATTTTAAAGATATATCAGCCTTAAACTTTATTTGATTCATTTTTAAATATATCACTCCTCAAAATAAACAAACATATAATGTTCTAATTTTAACTTCATATACAATAAAAAAATCGCAGAATTACTTTGTATTTTAAATTCTACGATTTTTCTTATTTAATTATGACTGTTGTTTTTCCTCATCTAATTTAAATCTCTCAATTTTTTCATTTAAATCACTCATAATTTCTAATATACTATTTGAAACATCCTCAATAGTTTTACTTGATTGAGTAAAATCTTGTGATGTAGCTGCAACTTCCTCAGTTGTAGCCGCAAGCTCTTCTGATACTGCTGTAACACTTTCAACAGAACTTATTATATTGCTTGTTCTGTTATTATTGTTATAAGATATTTCAGATATAACTTCTATTTTAGGTATAATGTTTTCTAGTGACATTGCCACATTATTAAATGATTCAATTGTTTTTTCTATGTTTTCTTTTTGATTAATCATTTCCTTATTCATTCCATTAGTTGAATATATTATCTTGTCGCCTTCTTGTAATACATTTTCAATAACTTTAGATATTTGTTCTAGTGACTGTTGACTTTGTTCTGCTAATTTTCTTATTTCCTCAGCAACAACACTAAATCCCTTTCCTGCTTCACCTGCTCTTGCTGATTCAATAGCCGCATTTAACGCAAGCAGATTAGTTTTTTCAGCTATTTGTTTAATTGTTGTTGTTATTGCATTTACAGATGATATTTTATCATTCATATTTTCTATATCAATATTAAATTCTTTAAATTTAGAATCAAAATTAACTACAGATTCATTTAACTTTTCCATTTCTTTTTTTCCCGCTTCTAATTTAGAGCCTGTATCTGCTGCAATTTGAAAAACATTACCTATATTACTATCTATATCTGTAACACTTGTTCCAAATTCGTCCATTTCTTTTTGAATCTTAGAAACTTCAACAGCCTGTTCACTATTCCCTATAGCAATTTCATTCATTGCAGATGAAATTGCATCTGAACCAGTTGTAATAGTTTCTGATGTAGTATTAAGTCCCTCTGCTTGATTATTTAATATATGTATTCCATCCTTTACAGATTTAAGAAGTTCTCTTATATACATTATTGTTTCTTGCAGTGAATTGTTTATTACTCCTATTTCATCATCTTTTTTCATCTCCAATTCACTAATCTTAATATTAAAGTCTCCTTCTTTAAGAACTTCTATATTATCTTTTAACATTGTTAATCTGTTTCCAATTTTATTTCCAATAACATATACAATACTTACTAAAATAGTTAATCCAACTAATGTCATTAACACATATACTATTATTAACTTATTTACTTCCTTAATTACATCTTTTTTATTTACTTCAAATGCCATTGTCCAACCATTTGTATCTTCTATTTGTTTATATACAACATATTTTTTTTCATTTTCTTTATATTCATCAAGTCCTGATTGTCCAGTTATCATTTTTTTATGAATTTCTGCTATTTCTTTTAAATTTTTATCTTCACTTGATTTTTCTATAAGGTTATATCCTTCTTTTACTTTTTCAATATCATCTGATGCAATTGTCGTTCCCATATCATTTAAAATATATGATCCACCTAAATTATAATACTTTAAGTTTTGAGTTAGCTCTGATAAATATGTACTATCAATTGTAACTGTTATTCCTCCAACTACTTTTGAATTTTCAATTATCGGAACCCCTATAAATATAATTTGTTTTTCTGTTTGAGGATTTAAAACTGGATCACTCATATGTATTTTTCCATCTAATATAGTTTTATAATATCCATCTTTTGATAAATGTTCTTCATATCCATCAGTAGATTTTAAATAACCCTTTTCATCTATAAATGCTATAGCTTGCAAATCATACACTTCAACATATCTTAATAATGAAGATTTTTTCTCTTCAAATTTTATATTAGGATTAGCTACAATTTCATCTGTAGCAATTGCCTTTGCTATAGTTATACTCTTTTCTAATTTAGCATTTAAAATTTTTGTAGAATCTTCAAGCATTCTTTCCATATTATCTAACTTTAAATCAACTAATTGATTTTTAGAAATTATGAATGTCATACAAAATGCTACAACAAATACACTCACAAATGTTATACCTAGATAACTAATTAAATAACTTTTTATACTTTTTCCTTTTTTCATGTACTGTACTCCTTTCTTGCACTATGAATTTATTATCGCAATTTTTACTTCTTTTCTTTATATATTAAAGTATAATTTAACTTTTTGTTTATAACTCAAAAATGTAAAGTAATATATTATCACTTTACATTTTATGTGCCATTATTATTGTTTAATGCAGATATTTGTTGCTTCAACATATTTACTTCCTCTTTTAACATCTCAACTTCTTTTTTCAGTTCTTCCATTTCTTTATTATTAATATCATTGTTGCTTTTTTTCTTATTATCCTTTTTAGGTTTTACTCTAGGAGTAACTTCTTCACGACCATCTGGCTGAGCTGGATTTGCACAAAATGGATTAGAAACATTTCTATACTCTGGACTATAGTATCTTCCTGGTCCACTCTGTGAGTATTGTTGTTGTGCTATATACATTTCTATTATTTGTGCTATTAATTGAAACCAGTTTCCTAACGCTCCTGCTACATTTATAGGCAACTCACCAGATAACAAATTTCCAACCATCTCAGAAACTACAGTAATTATCATAGGATCTAAATCTTGAAATCCGCATGGAATATCTAAATTAGCATATTTACAACTATTGCTACTAGCTCCAGCCGTTGGATCAATTTGAATATCATTTATGTTTTGGGAATTTGAATTTGTTACACCTAAAGATTTTAATATATTACAAAATGATTGAAAGTTATTGGAATCCATACTTCACCACTTATAAATGATTTCACTACTATAATACTCAAAAAAAAACTGTTGTCTACATTAATATTCTCTTTCTTTTTTTAAAAGCTCTAATTCATTTTTTAAAATTGATATCTCACTTTCAAAATGACTATATATCTTATCCATTTGATTTTTAATATCAATTATATCACTATTATTATTTGATTTTTCACTTTGGCTATTATCATTCTCATCTACTGTTGTACAATTACAAGTGCAAAATGGATTACTAATATTTTTATATTTTTTATCATATAATCTTCCTGGTCCTGATTGGAAATATTGTTGTTGAGATGAATACGTTTCTATTACTTGCCCAATTAAGTTAAACCAATTTGATATTGCATTAGCGGTATTTAGTGGTAATCCACCAGAAAGAACATTTCCTACTACCTCCCCTAAAACAACAAAAACTTTAGGATCTACATCTTGGAACCCATTTGGAATATCTAAATCCTGATTAGCACAACAGTTAGTATCTGATCCCCCAGTTGGGTCTATTGTAACTTTACACTTTGTTTGTCCATTTTTTTTACTTTCATCCTGTTTTATATTACAACCTATTATCTTTAATAACTCTTCTATATCTTTTAGATTATTAGAATTCATATTTCACCACATATTAAATTGATTTAATAATATATTACTCAACAATTAAATATAGGGTACAAATTTATATATTTGATAATAAAAAAAGTCCCTATGATAAATTTCATACAGACTCTTTCTATTTATATACATGACTTTTTTTCATTTAAAATGATTCTTTGAATACTTTTTAATGATAAATAATATTTTTCAGCTAAATCTCTTGTCTTCATTCCATTTAAATAATCATTGTAAATATTAGAATTTCTAGACTTAAGTTCAATTCTTGTTGAGGTTTTGCTACCCCAACTTTTTTTATTTTCTTCCTTTTTAGGAATATAAATATATTCACCATCTATATAATCTTGTATTAACTTTACAATTTCTATTGGTAAAACCTTTGTAGCTTTTTTATAGCTCATTTTTGCCCTCCTAAAAAATTTAATCTTTCAGGAATAGCAAAGGCTATATCAAAATTTATTTAATTAAATTGCAATAGCCCCTGCTATGCAAAAATAACATATTTTTTCATAAAAAAACTCACTCCTTATTAATAAAACATTTCTATTTTATTATATTCTATGAGTAATTTAAAATTCCTTTATTATTCTATCTTAATACATACTCAGCAAGAACAGTTTGAATTTCATATATATTTAAACTGCTATTAAAAGTTTTTTCTATTGGCTCTGAAGTTCCAGAAATCCATATTTTAAGTTCTGCTTCTAAATCAAAATGTCCAGCTGTTTCTATTGAAAAATGTGTTATACTTCTATACGGAATAGAATGATATTCAACCTTTTTAGCTGTAACCCCTTGTTTATCTATTAATACTAACCTTTTATTTGTAAATATAAATACATCTCTAACTAATTTATACGCTTTTTCTATTCTTTCACTTGGCGCTAACAATCTTTCATATTCCTCAACTATTTTTTCAACTTTTACTTCTGATGCATTACCTATTAAACCATCAAAAAATCCCATGTTGTACCTCCTATATTTTTATTTATATCAATATATCATAATATTTATTGTTTTACACTATTCTTAATAAATAATTTATTACTTTTTAATATTATAGGGTTCCAAGTTCGAAGTTTAAATAACATCTTTATCAAGTGATATTTATAGAGTTTCAAGTTATTCCTGTTTTTATATTTGGAATCAATTAAGAACTAAGAGTGAAAAGTGAAAAGTTATGGTGAATATCTCCGGAGATTGAAATCCCCACTACAATGTTTTATTTGCACTTCAAATAAAATTAATATAATATTTCTCCATAAAAGGTTTACTTTAGAGAATAAATTCCCTATTATAATATACTTACTAACCATAGTTTTGATAGTAAGTATAACTATCATCTTAGATGTTTTATAAAAAACTAATACTTCAGTTTTATCGTTAATTGTTAATTTATGTATAACGTTCAATTATCTCTTTTCCAACTGAAATAAGATTAATTGCATTTTTGAACTTAGATTCCTAAATAATAAAATAAACCAATGATTTAAACTCATTGGTTTATTTTATTATTGTTTAATTATCATTTTCTAATAGGTATCCACACTTCAAATTTTGCATTTTTAGGGTCTTTATTTAAATACACTTCAATATCTGGTGCATCTGCATATTCATATCCTGATGTAGGCAACCATTCTGTAATTGCTCTTTTTTCAACTTCTTGAATTGCAGTTGGCATTTCACCTTCACCAGAAAAAATTGCCCACGTACAAGCTGGTATTATATATTCGTCCATACCAACTGGTACTTCTTTATCTGTTTCAACTGCTATATAATAACTCCAATCACTTACTTTCTCCATACAAGTGCAACAAACCCCTAATACTCCCTTAGAATTTTTATTCATAAGTTCTACTATCTCATTAATTTTTCCACTTATAGAAACTTCATCCCACAATTTAGGAACCTGTTTAAAGTTTTTCTCAATATCATTTGACAATGAAGCTTTAACTCCTACAATTCTAATCTCTTCTCTTTTTACTATACTATAATTCATTTCCACTACTCCTTTTATTGTTATTTTAAAACTTATAGGGGGATATGCTTTTAAAATAGTTCCTTCCTTTTGAGCATTAGATGGTGAGACATTGTGTATCTTTTTAAATGCTCTTGTAAAAGCTGTTGGCGACTCATATCCATAACACATTGCAACATCAATCACTTTTTCACCATTTTGCAAATCCAATGCAGCTTTAGTAATTCTTCTGTTTCTTATATATTCCGATAAAGATACTCCTGCTATATATGAGAACATTCTTTGAAAATGATATACACTACAACATGCTATTTTTGCAGCTTTTTCATATTCAATATCTCCATTTAAATTATCTTCAATATAATTTAGTGCACTATTTAATCTTTCTAACCATTCCACTTACATCATCCCCTTACAATTACTAGTATAGTATTTTAAAACACTAAAAACCTCTCATTTTTTGACGTAAATATGAGAGGTTAAAGTCATTATATATTATATATTTATAAACTTAATTCTTTTATTACTTATATCTTCAATTCATAATATAAAGATTCTATATTATCTTCCTTAAATTCTTCAACATATTTAAAATTATTTTTTTCTAATAAATTTCTTGATGCAATATTAAACTTATAAGTAAATGCACAAATTCTATTGATTTCGTATTTATTTGCAATTATTTTATTAAACTCCCTTAATGCAATACTTGCTATTCCTTTATTCCAATAATTTTCATCAAAAATAACAATACTAACAAAACAATTTTTTTCATAAGTTTCATCTATAGAATAACACCATATATCTCCTACATAACAATCATCAACATAAATTGTTTTCCCGTAGCTTTTAGCATTTTCTAATAATGAATCTTCATATAATTTTATTGTTTCTTCTAATGTATTATTTTGAAATGGAAATAGCCTTTGTAATTCACTATCTTTAGATTCTTCCCAAAACTTTATCACATGTTTAAGTTCCCTTTTTTTTAATCTTATACCATTCATTTCCCACATATCCCCATATTTTAACACTAATCTAATCATCTTATTTTTCTCCAAGAATATATAACAACCTATCCTTATTTATATCTGTTACAATACCACTTTCATGCCAATGATTTTTACAACCACAATAATCTAGCAAAACACATTGTGGAATTAATCCTAACCTTATTGCTTTCCATCCACCAGAAATAAGATTAAGAACACACGCTACTCCTACTATTCCTACAGAATTCTTTTCAAATTTTTCTTTTGTAAAAGCTGATGATTCATGTGGAATAATATAAACTTTAAAACCATATTCGTTGCCTAACTTTGTATACTTACTAACCTTACAATTGTTTGTGCAACTTCTGCATACATATCCATATTTAGTTTTACCTGCTTTACAATTATTTAAATTTAATCTCATACATGCTGGCAAAAGTAATCTTTTATCCTTTGTTTTTAAAAATGCTTCTCTATATACATCATTTAATATTTCTGCACCTATCATATTAAGGTGATATTCTATCTCTTTTCTTCCACAATATATATAATCCTCTTTCCATTTATGTTTATTGTATTCTAACTTATAGAATTTCTTAACATTTTCTGTGTATTTACCTAGTTTTTTTTCACTTTCTGTTTTAAACCAACTAGCTAAATCTATTGCTATATTTATTATACTTGTTATATCTTTTTCAGATTTACTTTGAAAAAACTCATTCCAATTATTTAGTCTTTTAACTTCTTCTTTAAATTCACCTGTAGCCATTAACCAATCAATTAATTTCTTAAAATTATCTAATGTACATTCTACTTTTTCATTATCTATTTTAGTTAAAAATTTTGTTTCTAAAATCCCTCTTAAAAAATCTGATGATTTTTTTAAATACTCATATTCTCTTAACTCCCCCAATTTTATAAGTGCCATTTTTGAAATATTTTTTAATTTTATAGCTCTGTTTATATAACATTGCCATAAAACTCCTAGTGTAAGTATTTCAAGAGAATATTCTATATTTTTTCTTATTTCTTCTACATTGTTTTCCAATATAAACATCCCAAAATCATAAACTATTTTCTCAGTTTTTACATTCATTTCTTTTATAACTTCATCAGTAAAGTTTCTTATATATTCATAATATATATTTGAATTCTCATGTTCTTTGCATAATGAGTAAGTTATAACTTCTTGCATTATTGTATTTTTCACACCCCAATCAAAATACTTAATTTTTAAGCTTGTTAATATCATAGTATTTAATTTTACAACAAATGTAAACTCATAATGCAAATTTAAAGTTTATTTTAAACTAAAAGCACTAATTTCTATAAAAATCAGTGCTTTTACAATGTTATTTCATTTCTTCTTTTTTAAGTTTATATCTATGAAATTTTCTATCTCCAATATTTATATCCTCAATATATTTAAATCTGCATTTCTCTATAACCCTATTTGATGGTCCATTATTTATTAATGCTATTGCATAAACATACTGAGCATCTGTATT
This sequence comes from Clostridium amazonense, assembly GCF_056431285.1. Taxonomy (NCBI): domain Bacteria; kingdom Bacillati; phylum Bacillota; class Clostridia; order Eubacteriales; family Clostridiaceae; genus Clostridium; species Clostridium amazonense. Next base: position 973,679 of record NZ_JBWKMH010000033.1, read on the forward strand.
ATCAAATAAATATTTTATTAGTCCTTTAACTGCTTGTGTCACATATCCTTTATTTCTATGATATTTAGAAATTGCATATCCTATATCTCTATTGGGTATTGCCATTTCATCACTTTCTCCATTGCAACACCAACCAATAAACTCATTTGTTTCCTTTAATATAATTCCTAGTGATATCCATCTTCCACCAATACTTGGAATAGAATCTTTAAACTTCATATTTCCTTTTATATATTTATTTTCTATCCAATCTTTGTATTGATCTCTTGTTCCTATCCAATCTGGTAAAATATCTGTTATCTCTGGTTGTAATGTAAGTTTATATAATGAATCTAAATCTTCCATTTGAAATTCTCTTTAAATTATATCTTCACATTCTATAGTAAATATATCATTTTTCTCTAACATCTCATTGTCCCCCAATTCAAACATTTGGCTACAATTTGATATTACTATAATGTCATTATAATATAAACCTAAAAGACTCTTCTGAAATAACAATACTCCAAATATGATTTTAACCTATTTTTAAGTTATATTTTTTTATTTTATTACTTTTGCATACATTTCATTTGTGATTTATTAATATACATGGATTTATCTGCTCTATTAAATACATCTTCGTAAGATTTATCACTATCAGCATTGTAAATTGCAACACCATGTGCAAAACTAATATCTAATTCACATATACAATTATATATGAATTTTTGCATTTCATCTTTAAGTTGTTTTAACAAGTTACTATAATCACTAGAATTCAAATTTTCTAGAATAACTACAAATTCATCTCCTCCTATTCTATAAATAGAATTTTCTTTAAATAAATTAGTAATTATCCTACATGCATTTCTAATAAGTTCGTCACCTTTTTCATGTCCTAATGTATCATTAATAATTTTTAAATTATTTATATCAAAAATTATTACTATAAATATATTACCTAAATTTAAATTTTTGTTTATTTCATTAATTTTTTCCCAATAAGCTCTTCTATTTTTTACTCCTGTAAGAGCATCAACATATGCTATTTCCTGCAAAGTTTTAACCTTTTCATTTTCACATATAATATTATATATGCTTTGTGTAACACCAATGAATTGTAATATTAAAAATATAAAAAAGCTAATTTTAAACCAAACTGATAAAGATATAATTTCAAAATAGTTACATATAATATCTAGTGTTGCTCCAATACAAATTATCCCTATTGACCATACTAATTTATTAGCATAAATATTTTTCATTTTTTTTACTTCATAAAACAATATTATTGAAATTATTATAGCTGAAATTATACATAATACATCTATCAAAGGTATAAATTCATAATAATCCATATTTCCAGTAAATTGCATAATTGTAGTTACATTGATTAGTATAATAAAAATATATGCAATATATTTTAAATATTTTTTATATATACTTTTTAAATTAAAGAAAAAATATAATAGCAAGAAAAATATAGTAAATAACATACTTATTATATCTAAGCTATTATTAAATATAGGATAAGGAATAAAATAACTTATTACCTTAAAATCTATAAAAAACCAAATTCCACTACTAATTGCTAATCCTGAAAAACATACTAAAATAGGCATTGATTTTTTTCTATAGTACATAACACCGGAAAATACACTCGTTATAATTCCCATACAAAGTATAAACATTGATAAAAATAAATTTTTATATTTACTTCTTATATTGTTTAAAATTAAAATGTTTTCATATCCACTATAAATATTATTTAAAAATGTTTTAAATGTACTAGATACATGATTTGTGTATATATTACTTAATTCTATTTTTATATCATCATTATGAGAAATTCCAGGTGAAACAACAAAATCCTATAAATTACCATTAGATTTAAAATTTATAGACTGATTTTTTTCATCTCCAAAAGAATATATGTTTTTTCCATTAACATAAATCTTAACTTTCATGTTATCAATTCTCATGGATAACATTTTATTCTTCGGTATATCTTTATCAAAATTTCCTTTAACAATAATTTTGTTATATCCAGATAAATCAAGATTATTATCAATTGGAAGTTTGTAAACATTATTATCTTTTTCTAGATAGTATGTGCCTAATATTTCAATTTTTTCTGGTGTTTCTGTTGATTTCAAGTGTGCTTTTTCACTATTCCATGTAATAAATAATGTAATTACAACTAGTATAATTGTAATTACAAAAAAAATATTCAATATATTCTTTTTTAAACTTTTACTCACTATTTAACTCCTAAATCATTTTTTCATATAATATTATTTGATATTTTAAATCATCAATGTTTATCATTAATAACTTTCTATAAATACTTGAAGTTGACAACTATATGAATTTGTATTAAAAAAATCATCAAACAACTCAATTTCTATAAAATTTTTTACCTTTAATTTATTTTCTTTCATATATGTAAATACTTTATTTACACGTTCCTTTTCATTATCTTTAGTGTATGATAATGTCAAGTAATTTCCTTTTGGTAAAATTTTTATAAATTTATCATCATATAAATTTTTCTTAACACCTAATTCACTAAATGCATATTTCGGTTCTACCTGTCCTTCTAAATCAACATTATATATTATCCCTCTTTCCATTGATGTTTTTATATTATTTTTTTCTATAAGTTTATCTAAATTAGAATAATATATTAATTCTTTTAAACTTCCTGATTCTTCACAAGGAACTACAACTATATAACGTTCTTCAAAATATTTAATACTTATACTATCATTAACTAATGCATTTTTAGAGTACTCTACACTGCTATTTAAATTATCGATATTATTTATTATTTCTTGCATTTTATTTATATTATCTTGTGCTTCAATTTTTTTCTTTTTTAAAAATCTTAATAATTCATCCGTATCACAAGATTTAAAAATCTCTTGCAATTCCTTTATGCTAGTACCTAATGCTCTACAGCCTTTTATTACATCTATATATATAAATTGTTCTATAGAATAATATCTATATCCTGTTTCTTCATCTATGTATTTGGGTATAAGTATACCCACCTTATGATAATATCTTAATGCCTTTATAGTAATATTTTTAATCTTGGAAACTTCACCAATTGAAAATAGATTTTTCATTTTTTAACTTCCTTTATAATTTACTTGACTCTCCTTTAAGGGGAGATTCTATTATCATTATAAAGAATTAGATAATAAATTTAAATTAATTAAATGGAAGGATTATAAATATGAATAAAATAATATATAGAGAATTACTGAAAGATGATTATGATAAAATTAAAGAATTAATTAATGAAGCATTTGGATTTGGTAAAATAGTTAAAGATAAAAAGTTTTTAGATAAAGTTTTAACTATTTATTTAGAAGATTGTATTGTTGCAAGTTCTTTTAGTAAAGTTGCTGTAAAAAATAATGAAATTATTGGAATTATTCTTGGTGATTGTAAAAATGATAATAATAAACTTAAAAAATTTCATAATATACTAAGTCTTGCACTAAATACTATTAAATTATCATTTTCTTCAAAAGAAAACAAACTATATCTTAAAGAATTTTCAAAAATAACTCAAACTTATAAAGAACTAATAAGTGGAAAAGAATCTAATTTTCAAGGTTGTATACAACTTTTTATCGTAACTGAAAAATGTAGAGGCTTAGGAATTGGCAAAGCTCTAATTAAATATGCTTGTGACTATATGAAAACTATGAATGTAAAATCTATATATTTATATACAGATACTATTTGCAACTATGGGTTTTATGATAGTCAAAACTTTAACCGTTTAGCTGAAAAAGAAATTTATTTTAACTCTTTAAACTCAACCCTTAATGTATTTTTATATGGATATACATTTTAAAAGACATTAATAATGTAATACCATATAAATAACATTTTATTCATAAATTTAACTAATTTTATATATTTTTATAATTATAATTCGATAATAAATTTGGAGGGATGAATTTATGGATGGAATGAATGAATATAAAATTGCAGAAGTAGAAAGTTGTATAGATTATAAAAGTTTTAGAAATTTTTTTTGTTTCTCTTTACACAAAACAAAATTTTATAAAATAATACCTACATTTATCTATGCAATAAGTTTTTTAGGGAGTATAAGATGTATCTTATCATTAATTTTTAATGGATTTGATAGATCTTACGTAGCTTTAGCCTTAGTTTATATAACTCTAGGTATAATAACAATTACTATAATGATATATATGCCTCGAAAATGTTGGAAGAACAACTTTAAAATTGCTAATACCAAAATTAAATACATATTTTTTGAAGATAGATTATTGGTAGAGAATAATAATGATTCAATGAATGGAACATCTAAAATTAAGTATGAATTTTTACACAAAGTATATGAATTTAATGATGTCCTATACATTTTTATTACTAAATCACAAGCACTTATAGTTCAAAAAATTGCATTCTCTGATGATGAAATTAAAGAATGTAGATCAAAATTAAAATCAACACTTAATAAAAATTATTATGAGTATTATAATGATATTTCCTCAAAATAACTTACCTAATAAATTAATTGATCTAAATTCTCAAAACATATATATTTTAAATACAAAATTTATCATCATTTTTCAATAATACTTCATGTAAAAATGATTAAGTCTATTTTTATATTTTACACCAAAATAGTAGTTCAACTTATAAATTAGAACTACTATTTGTATTATATGTTTTTTTAATATTTCATTTTACATATCATTGTTCTTTTAATATATCATTTATTTTTTCAAACTCTTTTTTGCTTTTAAACATTCATTTATATGAACCATATTATGCCTTGTGGCTGGCATTAAAATTATTCCTGATATATTCTTTTTACCCCAAAAATCAATAAGCCAATTTGATGCTTCTACATTTAAAACAGCACCTTCATCTAATATACGTTGCAATTTGTCTTTATTAAATTTTCTTTTCATATCACTACAATTTAAATTTTTAATAATTTCTTGTGTTCTTCTTCCAACTTCAATTCTATAGTTTTTTAATTCTTCCATATTTATACTCTCACTGAGTCTTAATATTCCCTCTCTATCTAAGGCATTACCTGTGTCACTAATTTTGGATCCTATTCTTTTTTTCCAATTTTCCTCGTTAAATACCTGATTAGTATCTGCAACTAATATATTCATTGTTATATCTTCTATTCTACTAGAATGCCAAATTCCATAAGCTACAGTACGCCCTTTTTCGTTTACTGAACTTCTAAATGTATATTCATCTAATCCCTCCCATACTTTATCCTCAAAAGTTATCTCATTTATTCCAGACATACTTGATGCATGTACCATTGAATGTATTTTGAAAATTATTTCTTTGCTTTCTTCCATTCTATCTTCTTTTAAAATTATAGACTTAAGTTGCTTCATATAATTATTCCATTCTCTCAATTCCATATGTTTCACCTCCAGCTTTATTTACTAATTAATTTTTTATTTTAGTTGATATTAATCATTAAATATTATCTTGCTTTTGCATAATATATCTTGTATTTCCACATACTTCACTCACTCTAAATCCCAATAAAGAATAAAGTTTTATAGCTTTTATATTTTTCTTAAAAACATATAAAAAAATAGGCAAATCTGTTTTCTTAAAACAATTATTTAAAACAGTTGTTCCAATTCCTAAATTCCTATAGCCTTCAAATACATATAAATCATCCATTTCCATTTTGCTATCAACTTTATGAAAGAAATAATATCCTACTTTTTTTCCCTCAAATATAATGCATTTATACTCATAAATATGTCTTTCAATTTTTTTATGTACCCATAAAATCACCTTTTCATAATCTATACTTTTTATATCTTCATATTGATCTATAAGATTTTTATTTAAATTAAATATACATTCAATATCACTTTTATCTGCATTTTTATAAGTTAAATCCATTGTTATATTCACCCACCCTGCAAAATTTTAAATTAATTCATCCTTAATTTAAATTCTAATATATCTTTTATTCTATATTTGTTATTATTTACCTTTTAAATTTTAATATATATTCCAATTTCCCTTTTCTATCGATTTTTTTAAATCTTTTATTAAAATAATGATATTTAATATACTATAAAAAAATAACAAATTTCTAAAATGAAATTTGTTATTTTCTAATTTACTAAATTATAATTCAATAATACTCTTGCTTTTTTATTTTTTTAATACATATTTAATCATTTACAAGATCTTTAGTTGCAGGACTACCTATTAATCGTCCTTTATAGTCGAATCTTGATCCATGACATGGACAATCCCATGTTAATTCATCTGCATTCCAATGAAGTTGACATCCTAAATGACTACATTTTGTAGATACAATAAATTCTTTTCCTTCATTATCTTTGTAAACCCCAACTTTTTCTCCATTATATTCAACAATTCCAGCATGACCATTTCTAATATGTTCTATTTTGCTACTAGGAATATATATTTTTTGCGCAATAAAATTCTTAGCTGTTTCCCCAATATCTTTAGTAAGATTGTTTATTGATAATGATAAATCAAATCTTTTTGGAGAAAATATTTCTGAAAAATCATTTTCATTTTCTAATATCATATCTGATATTATCATAGCTGACACCATTGAACTTGTCATTCCCCATTTATTGAATCCTGTGGCAACATATATATTAGGTGTTTCATCAGAATACTTTCCTATATAAGGTATGCCATCTATAGTCATACAATCTTGTGCTGACCAATGATACTTTTCCTTTGATTTTGGATATAACTCTTTTGCCACATCTCTTAATTTATCATAATTTCCACCATCTTCATTTTCTCCTGTTCTTTGCTTCACCCCTCCTAATAATAATAAATTATTATAACTTCTAAAAGAGTATCCATCTTTATCAACATCTATATACATACCATCAACATCATTTACATTTTCTAAAGCTATAACATGAGCTCTTTCTTGATGCATTCTTAAAAAATAATATCCAGGTGTATTCATTATTGGATAGTGTGTTGCCACTACTATATGATTTGCTGTTATATTTCCCTTATTTGTAATTACTAAGTTTTGTTTAATTTCTATTGCTCTAGTGTTTTCATAAATTATTAGCTCTTTTGAAATATCTTTTAAAAATTTAAGTGGATTAAATTGTGCTTGATTATTAAATTTAATAGCTCCTTTAATTTCAAAAGGAAGATTAACTTTTTCTACAAATTCTGCATCAATACCAACTTTATTCGCTGCCTCTATCTCATCTTTAATACTATTTACTTCATTTAAAGAATATATATATGACGATTTCGGTTCAAAATCACACTCTATTTCTCTTTCTTCAATAATTTCTTTATATTTTTTTATAGCAAGTTCATTTGCTTTTGCATATTGTCTAGCTTTTTTTTCTCCAAACTCTGATATTAATTTATGATAAATTAAGTTATGTTGAGATGTTATTTTTGCAGTAGTATTCTTTGTGTTTCCACTTGCTACTTCAGCTGCATCAATTAAAATTACATCTCTACCATTTTGCTTTAACATATATGCAGTCAATATTCCAGATATTCCTGCTCCAATAATTAAAACATCAGCTTTTATATCTCTACTTAAAACTTCTCTTTTTCTAAACTTACAACTTTCACTCCATACCGATTCCATGAAATCACCTCATATTTAGTATTTCATTTTTAAGATTATATATCCAAGATATATATTAACTAAATTTTTAACTATCTCTTAATTATATTTACACCATCTATTAATAAAAATATACCCCCTTAATATTTAAAAAATAATTATTAAGGGGGTATACATCTATTTTAGTACTTATATATACTTCTCCATATTAAATTTATGATGCTATTTCCTATAAAAAAATACGTTCCAAATATTGTAACAACATTAATTAATGCAGTATTTTTCAACACCTTTTTCTTATTGCTATTATCCATTTGAAATATTGTTATTTTTCTCAACAACAAATAATATATTCCATATCCAATCATTGTTCCTAATGTATTCATTATTAGATCATCTATATCCGTTGCTCTAAAATTAAATAACTGACTTATTTCTATAAGCAATGAAAACACAAAACCAACAAATGTAGTTCTAACAAATGTATTTCTATTCTTCCAAAGTAATGGAATTCCAATACCAAAAGGAATAAACATAATTATATTCATAATTACTCCAAATAAATCTCCAATACCCCATTTAATAATAGGGATTAAGTTTATTTCATCTAATCTTATTATAGCTTTACCATGATTTCCGATATCACTAATCCCACTTGCTCCAGTAATTGAGAAAATCATAGTCATTAAGCATGCTAATAATTGCCATCCTATGATAAAACCTTTTTTTATTACTACACCCTTTTTTTTATAATAGAAACAAATTATTATCTCTATTACAATAAATATTGGTAACATAAAAACGTATTCTGCCAACGCTTCTAAAATATATCCCATCTTAAATTCCTCCATTAACCAATCATTTGCTTACCCTTTTATTTAAAATATTAGTTACTTCAATTTTTTACTTATGATATGGCTCATTGTTATTGATTCTATATGATCTATATATTTGTTCTAAAAGCATTACTCTAAATAGTTGATGTGGAAATGTCATTTTAGAAAAACATAATTTATAATTTGCCCTTTTTATTACATCATTACTTAGTCCTAATGAACCACCTATTACAAAAACTATATTACTATTTCCTCTTACCCCTAAATCTTTTATATATTTTGCAAGTCCTTCTGATGTTATCATTTCACCTTTTAAATCTAATGCTATTACAAAACTATTCTCTTTAATGTGTTTTAATATGTTTTGTCCCTCTTTATCCTTTATTGCTAATTCTTCCTTTTCTGATGCATTATCTGGTGTTTTTTCATCAGGCAGCTCTACTATATCAAGCTTGCAATATCTTGATAACCTTTTACTATATTCATCTATTGCTAATTTTAAATACTTTTCCTTTAATTTTCCTACTGACACTACTGTAATATTCATTTTTACGCTCCCTTTTCTTTAGTTTTAGACAAATCTTTATCTAGTTTTATTGAATAATAATATTCACTGTTAGGCAATATTTTTGCCATCATTACTTCTTTTTGTGTATCCATATTTATTACTTTAACAAAACACTCAGATTGTCTTATCGGATTTCCATCATCTTCTTTATATTTTTTTCTTAATAATAGACACATTTTATTTTTTTCTACTTTAAAATCTATTATATCTTCTTCTTTTTTAGTTGTATTAACATTTATACCTAATTCCTTTACAATATCAAACTTATTTTTTTCTAAATCAAATTGAAAAAAATAATCACTCTTTATTTTATTATAATTAGTGGCTACAGTGCTAATTCCATAAAGTTTATTTCCTTCTATATAATATTGAACAGAACTATCTAACTCCATATCATTTACTTCAAACAAATCATAATCCACTGTATCAAGTTCTAGTGTATTTAAATTTATACATCCTATTGATATCTTATAAGCACTTTTTTTCCCTAAATAATCATCAGCATTATGATTTATTAAAAAATAAAACTTATTATTTTTAACAGAATTATTTGATGGAATGCATCTAGTATTTTCCAAAACATCATATCTCTTAACTTCATCAATTGCTTTATTTTTAAAATCTACATTATACACTACAAGCTTAGGTTCCATTTTATCATTGCTCATTTCTACTTCTTCTGCTATTAAATATGTTTTATTTCCTACTACTTGAATTTTTAATAATGACATATCATAAACCTTTTTATCAGTTTTTATTCGTTCTATCTTTCCACTATTTTTTTCCTTACACGCTATATTTATAGTGTATGAATTCAAATTTTCAGCTATATCTATTTCATTCCAATCGCCACTACCGATTATTTGTACATCACTATTTTCAAAGCTAGTTGTTGGATACATAGTTTCTCTATATAAGTCCTTATTATTTAATACTTTTTCATCTACATTATAAAATCTATCATATTTTATCTCTTCTATTTCATTATTTCCATTACTATTAAATATCAATTTTCTTGCTTTAAAATCACTATAAGGTGCAATAGCTACAACTTTTACATTTCCTAATTGTGATATTTTACCATTTATTTTTTCTATTTCTATTTCTGTATTTTCTCTAGCTCCAACAACAGATAACGTTATATATGTTAGCATTATAAAAGCTGTAGCTCCAATAATTATAGAATTCCCTCTAGTTTTCACTCACCATCACCTCATTTATACTGAAATCTTTTCATTTAGTAATGTATTTGCTATATAAAAATTTAATACAATTGATATAATTGATATAATTACAAAATACACCAATCTTTCAAAAGAAAATAAGCTTACAAACTTAAATGGAAGTATTCCATATAAAAATACAAATAGACTGCCATATAATAGAGCTAATATAATACCTGTCTTTTTAAAACATCTCTCTAAAAATACCATAACAAAAATTATTAATACTATAGATAAAAAAAACAATAGCATATGTAGGTTAGCCAATGCTCCAAATTTAAATATAGTTTTATAATCAATAATTCTAATTGTATATAAAAACTTTATTTTAGAAGTAAAAAATTTTGGTATTACAATATAAAAAATTTTATAAATTAAAAAATATGAAAATATTTGAGTTGAAAAGAATAAATAGCAATATATAATACTAGTTATAAGTTTTGATAAAATTATATTGCTTTTTTTTATTGGTAACATAATTATAGAATAAATTGTCTTATTTTCACCAAACCATTCTCTATACCATGAAAATGCTGAATAAATCATTATAAATATGAATCCCAATAATAGAATTATAATCATAAAGGTATATATTTCTTTAAATAAGTTTATTGATGTCAAATAATCACCAAATTGCTTTAATATAATCTCATCACTACTATTATTTTTTTTTAATTGAAATATGTTTTTTCTATATTTTAGTGTTTTTACTGTTCCATAGCCTAAAATTAATCCCATAAATGCTAATATACATGGAAATAAAATTTTTTTTGCTCTATCCATCTCATTACTTATCAAATATTGAAGTCTAATAAATCTATTTCTCATAACCCCATCCCACCTAAAATTTTTATAGTGAAATCTATTTAATCACACCAATTACTAATATAGTATTAATAATTAAACAATTCAAGAAATTTTTGTATATTTTCTAATGAAAAGATAAAGTACAAATTACTAATGATATTTTAAGTACTTTATCTTCTATTAAATCATATTTTCAACTTATTTCTTGTTCAATAACGACTTTGTATCTAATATTTTCTTTTCATCATGGATTTTAGTCTTTTTCTTTTGCTTATCCTTTTTTGTTTTGCTTTTCTTACTTAAAAGTTCAGTGCCATTTTCTAAATTATTTTCTACTTCAACATTAGGTGTTTTTTCTACTTTTACATCTGTATTTTTTACAGTATTACTTTTTTCTACTTTTATTTTCCTCTTAAATTTTCCCATATAACTATATAAATCTAATCTTCTAAAGGCTATATCTAAAAAGAATGTAATCAGTGCTATTATGATGAACATATCACTTAATTCCCTCTTAGCCTTTTTTGCCACTTTATTTTCTTTATATACTTCATTTTCATCTGTTATAACTTTTGCATTTAACTCACTAATTAAATACTCTGTAACATCCTTTTTATTATCTAAAGAAAATTCTTCTGAGTACGGATTAGAATATCCCCCTATAGCTGTAGAATTTACCTTTCCATCTACTTCTTCTACAACTTGTATCATGTAAACTCCAGTTTCTTTTGCTTCAACTGTACCGTTATACTCTTTAGATGATTTTGGATTTAAAGGAATTTCTATTCTTTCTTTGGATGGAGTTACAACTATTGCTTTAGCTTTAGAATTTTCAACATTAGTTTCACTTTCTTTTCTAAAAACAATATTTAAATCAGTTCCATTTTTAGTACTTTCAATATAATTTCCACCTTCTGAAAAATTATTAGTACTATAATTTATTAAATTGTTCCACAATGTTTTAAAGTTATTCCAACCAACATAATTTTTTGTCCATTGTCCTGTTAAATCTGAGTTCCATGCAACAGTTTTTCCAAGACCATATTGCCATGTTGTAAGTATTGGGTCATCTTCATCTGATTTTAAATGTACATTTGCTGTTGATTTTGGTGATGCTCCTATATATCCAAGTAATGTTGGAAGTCCATTCTCTGAGACTCCTGTAAGTACTCCCCCTTTTGAATTTATAACTGGAGTAAGTTCTCTATTATTTAAGTAATACTTTTGTGCTAAAAAAGTTTCTTTTGCAAATATTTGTGGTATATCTGTTCCTTGTGAAACTTCATAATACCTTCCACCACATCTTTCAGCTATATTCTTTAAAAGAATTTTATCAGCACCTTGACCAACCGCTACTGTGGATACCGTAATATTATTTTCATTAATGTTTTTTATTAACTCATCATAACCACTTTTTTCAGCTTGACCATCTGTTAATAGTATAATATGTTTTACCTTTGCATCACTTGATTTCATACTTTCATAACTTTCAGTAAGTCCTGGAACTATACTAGTTCCACCCCCTAATGTTATAGAACCAATATCTTCTATTATTTTATTTTCATCTTTAACTATTTGCCTATCAACTACTTTTGAAAATGCATCATCAAAGGTAATTACACTTATCTCATCTTTTCCATTTCTTAAAGATTTCAAGCTTCTTATTGCACCTTCTTTTGCAAGATCCAAGTTGCTAAGCCCTCCTATAGTATCAGACATACTTCCTGAACGGTCTATAACAAGTCCCATAGCCATTTTAGGAACTTCTTTCTTTCCCTTTACTTCCATATTTACTGGCAATACTTTTTCAAGAGGTGTTCCCATATAACTACCTAATGCATAAGAGTTATCTCCACCTATAGCAATATATCCTCCCCCAAAATCTTTAACATAACTATCAATTGAATTTAAAAATTCTTTTGCCATATTATCAACAGCTACATTACAACTTATAACTGCTTTAAATGCTGTTAATTCTTCTATAGTTTTAGGTGCTACAGATGCATCCATTTTTTTATATGGTATTTGCAACGAATTTAAAATATTTACTAATTCATCACTTTCTTCTTTTTTATCTTCTAACACAAGTACTTTAGGTTTTGCCATTACTTCTGTAAATGCACTTGCTTCGTTGTTTCTTATTTCTTCATCAACATCAGCTTCTATACTAGCTCTATAATTTTTAAAGCCACCTTCTTTAGCTGTATCTTTAAATACAAAATTATTTTCACCCTTATTTACATTGACTTCTTCTTTTCCTACAATCACATTACCACTATAAAGTGTTATTTTAACTTTTGTATTTACTGTACTTTTTATTTTTAAATTAACATCAAAAGTTTCTCCTAAATTAACTTTTTCTGATACTTTTATCTCATCTACAGCAACATCACTAGAAGATTTTTCTTTTGACTTATATACTTTTAAATCAACACCAGCTTCCTTTAATGATGAAACTACATTGGAAACATTACCGTCATTTTCAAATCCATCACTTAAAAGAACCACTCTCTTTTTTGTATTGTTTGGAAACAAAGAAAATGCATATTGAACTGCTTTTTCTATATTTGTATATTCATTATTTACTTCATTAGATATTTTTGAAAATTTTCCATCCTTTGAAACAAAAGTTTCTATATATGGCTTTGTTCCAAATGCTACTACACCAACACTATCCTTTGAAGGTTTTATTTTTATAGCCTTATTTACAAATTCCTCAAAATCTTTTTGACTTGACTTTACTGACTGTGAATTGTCTAAAAGAAATATTGTAGTTGTATTTTTAGCATTCCAATAGAAGCTAGTTCCACTCAATGCTAAAATTAAAGATACTATTACTACTGTTCTTAATGTTATAATAATTTTTTTCTTTTTATCATCTATATATTTAAGTTTCTTAATTCCAAAATAAATAATGAAAGGAACAAAAACCAATAGTAATAAATATATCTTATTCTCAAAGTAAAAATTCATATTGTCCCCTCCTTATTTATTATTTAGTTTTATATAGAAAAACCATTCTAATACAACTAATATAATCGCAAGTATTATTAATAAATTTGTAATGTTAATTCCCTTTACAGATGTATTATCATTACTTTTTTCTACACTATCATTGTTTTTGAAATTACTTTCCTTACTCTCTTCTCTTGGAAAATTTACTGAAAATTTATTATCATAATTTATTTCTTTACTATTTTGAATTGCTTCATATATTCCTGGATTAATTGTATCTTTATAAATTAATTCTTTTTCATTATCTGTATTGAAAGTTTTTTCATCTTTATTATTGTTTATGATTTTCAAGTTCTTTACATCACTTAAAATAGATATTTTTACCTCTTCACTACAAATAAAATCGCTTCTATCTATAATGTTATTTCCACATAAATAATTTACTAAATTATTCATAAGTACTGGGAAATTATATGTTAGTGGCATATCACTATCATGTATATCAAAAGACAAAACTGCTATTTTAGAGTTATTCACTACTCCAACTGCTCCTAATGATTTATCATTTAACTCTATAAAGCTTTCAAAGTTTCCATTTAGATTTATAGGTTTAAATTTAGCAAGTTCAAAGCCTTCACCTTCTATATACTCGGTAACTTTAGATTTAACAAATAATGCTTTTCCACCTTCTACTTCATTATCTAGTGATACATATTTATTCTCTAAACTTGGATTTATAATTAAAACATTTCCCCCCTTAGGCAGTTCTTCTGGCATAATGCCATCATAAATATATACATCATAGCCTTCCTTTATTTCATTTGCATCATTAGTTTTAAAAAACTCAACATCATTTCTTAATGATATAGCCTTTTCTAAAAATAAATTCCGCTCACTTATCATCAATATTTTTTTCCTAGTTGCTTGATTTACCACACTATAATATCTATTATCTTCATTTAAACTATCATCTATATCTATTTCTACATACATAGTTTCTATGTTATTAGTTACTTTATCAAATTGAACATTTAAACTTTCTTCTCCACCTATTGAAATTTCTTTAATTTGAAGTAACTTATCATCTCCATAAAGTGATACCTCTAAATTTTTAGGTTCCTTTGAATTATTACTTATAGTTGCTAATGCATTTATTTCATTATTTTCTACAACCGTAGCTAAATTTTCAACTAATGCATTTTCTCCTACCTTCTCAAAGGATACTACCTGACCCTTTACATTATCTATCTTAATTTCTTCATCTGTAAAATAATAATATGCAATATCTTTATTTACAGATGCCATAGATTTTATAAGTGAGATTGCACCATCATTTGCATCAATTGCATTACTTGAAGTTATTTCATTAATTATATTCCTTGCAGCTTTTTTATCCTTTGATGATGATAAAATTATCTCTGCCTTTGGTGATGATTTTATTATTGTAACTTCAGCACTACTTGGAAGATTATTCACTATATCTATTGCTTCCTTTTTACTATCTTCAAGCTTAGTTCCAGATTTAGTTTTATAATTCATGCTACCACTATTGTCAAAAGCTATAATTACATTACTATATCCTTTTAAATTGCTATAAATAAAAGGAGTTGCAAGTGAAAATATTAATAACAATAATGTTAGTAATTGTAAAAAAAAGAGTACATTAGTTTTTAACTTTTCCCAAGGAGTACTTGCCTCTAAATTTTCTAATGATTCTTTCCAAAGCATTGTACTAGAAACATTCACTTCTTCATGTTTTCTCTTTAATATATACATAGCTATAAACATTGGAATTAAAATTAAAAACCATAAATTCATTGGAGAGAAAAATTTCATTTTATATCACTCCCTCCTTAAAAAGCTTATCAAAAATAATTTTATCTATTGATTCATTACTTGAAACCTGAATTAATTTTCCACCATACTTTTGTGATACATTTTTTAAGTTTAATGTAAATCTTTCTAATGCTTTTTTGTAATTTGTTAAAATTTTTGATGTTACTGTTAGTTGAACTTTTTTATCACTTTCACTATCTACAAGTGTAACCTCACCATTTAACTTTGGGTTTAATTCACTGTCACTTAAAACATTTATAATTAATATTTCTTGATGACAATATTTTAAAAATCTAATACTATCTTCTATATCTTCTTCATTTAAAAAATCTGATATGATTATCGATAATCCTTTTGATTTTATTTTATTTCTTTTTATAGAATTATTGATTTTTACAGTTCCCTCAAAAGTCTCTTTTTCTATAAAATTAAGTATTCTCTGAAAAGATAATATACCTGAATATTTTTCACTTTTTATTCCATCCCTAGTAATTAAATTAATATTTACTTTATCTTGATTATTTAATGCTAAATAAGCTAATACTGCTGAAATCTTCAATGTAACTTCTCGTTTTCCTTCAAAGTCCATAGATTTACTACAATCTATATATATATTTATATTAGCTTCCTTTTCTTCTACAAATAATTTTATAAATAATTTTTCAAATCGTCCGTATGCATTCCAATCTATTCTTCTTATATCATCGCCTATGTTGTATTCTCTAAAGTCTGAAAACTCAACAGATGTACCTTTTGATTTTGAGCGACGTACACCAGACTGTCCACCTTCTGTCAATGCTTTTATTTGTAATGACATAGTTTTTAGTTTATTAAAAAACTCTTTATCAAAAATCTTATTTTCCATTTGATTCACCTTATTCTAGCGAAGATTATTTAATTCAATTTTTAATATTTCTTTTAAAACATCTTCACTGCTTACATCATCTGTTATAGCATCAAAATTCAAAAAGAATCTATGCCTAAGTGCTGGATATGCTATATATTTAATATCTTCAAAAGCTACATTAAATCTTCCTTCCATTATTGCTCTTATTTTTGAGGCAGTAATTAATGCTTGTGCTGCTCTTGGACTTGCTCCAAATCTTATATATTTTTTAGTTATTTCTGGAGCCTTTTCATATTCGGGATGAGTTGCTAAAACAATTCTTAATGCATATTCTTCAACCGCTTCTGACATTGGAACTTCTCTTAAAATTTCTCTTATTTCTAAAATTTCTTCTCCAGTAATCACATTGTTTAAATCTATAGCCTTATTTTTTACTGTTACATTCATTATTTCTTTAAGTTCTTCTAATGTTGGAAAAGGTACAATTAGTTTAAATAAAAATCTATCTAACTGTGCCTCTGGAAGTGGATAAGTTCCCTCCATTTCAATTGGGTTCTGAGTTGCTAGCACTATAAATGGTTCCTTAAGCTTATATGTTTTCTTTCCAACTGTAACTGTATGCTCCTGCATGGCTTCTAGCAATGCAGATTGTGTTTTAGGTGTTGCTCTATTTATCTCATCTGCTAAAACTAAACTTGAAAATATAGGTCCTTCTTGAAATGAAAAATCACTATTTCCATCTTTATCTTTCACAATTATATTAGTACCAACAACATCAGCTGGCATTAAATCTGGCGTAAATTGAATTCTCGAAAAAGGCAAATCCATAACATTTGATAATGTCTTTACAAGTTGTGTCTTTCCAAGCCCTGGAGAACCTTCTAACAAAACATTTCCGCCTTGTAATATTGCTATAATAACCTGTCTTATAACATCTTTCTGTCCAATTATAGCTTTTCCAATCTCATTCTCAACTTTATTTATCTTATCTATAATTTCCTTAATTCTATCTTCATCATAACTTATTTGTTTTTCCATCTTTATCATCTCCTCATTTTATTGTGTTTCAATTTGTATTTCATATAATATTTAATTTCTCTTGAATATAACTCTAGGGTTCAAATTTAAAATAATAGCTTTATCAAATGATACTACTATTCTTACAGTTTATTCCATTATTATATTTGTAACCAATTAACAATTAACAATTAACAGTTAGCAATTAACAATGATGGTTGATATCCCCGAGGATTGAAATCCTCGCTACAATGTTTTATTTGCACTTCAAATAAAATTAATATAATATTTATCCATAAAAAGTTCATTTTGGAGAATAAATTCCCCATTATAATATTCTTACTAATCATAGTTTTAATAGTAAATATAATTATTACTTTGTATATTTTATAAAATTTAGTTTTTATATGGTGTTTAAATAATTTCCTTTGTAATGCATTATAAAAATTGATTTTAAAAAACTGAGACTTCAGTTTTATCCTTCATTGTTAATTGTTCATAGTTAATTGTTAATTTGTGTATAACATTGCAACGCTCTCATTCTCAACCACATCATGAATAGCTTAAAAGTTTATTCTTCTATTATTGAAAAGTATTCTTTTATTATATTTCTCATTGATTTTGGAATACTGCTATTCTCCATAGATTCTAATGATTCATTTTTGTAGTCACCTATAACTTTGTTGTACTCTACATAACTTCCAGCTGAAGTTTTAGATTTACTTGATTTCTGCATTGTGCTACTTCCATCATCATTTACTTTTCCATTCATCTTTTCATCATTTCCATCTTTATTTATTCTTTCACCTACATAAACTTTATCCCATTCAGTTTCCTCATAATTGCTCTTTTTATCTTTTCCTACACCAGTACTAATACTAGTACTACCCTTTGTAGTATTTGATACTTTAGTTCCGTTCCCTGCACCACTTCCTGAACCACTTCCACTACTTCCACTATTTCCAGATCCATTTCCTGTTCCCTTTGCACTTGTAGTTCCACTACCATCCGTACTAGCACTTCATGTTCCACCACTACTGCAATTCTTTTTAACTTGTTTTTTTACACTTTCAATGGCATCTTCATTCATTTCATCTTCTAACTCTTTTTCTAAAGCATCTGTAGCTTCTGATAATTCATCATCATTTTCTTCCATGTTTTTTGCAACTTTATTTAATGCTTCACCTAATTTTGCATCATCCATGTCTTCTGCTGCTTTTTTTAACGCTTCTGCAATACTCTTTTTTTCACTATCATCAGCACTTTTTAAAGTTTCTTTTGCTTTTTTTATTTCTTCCTTTAATTTATCTTTATTTTTTATAGCTTCTGATAATCCTTTTAAACTTTTATTCTTTTCTAAACTATTTGCCACAGCATTTAAATTCTTATTCTTTATATTATCTAATTTCACTGTAGCTTTTTCCAACGACTTTGTAATTTCTTTTTCATCTTTGCTCTTTTTTATTTCTTTTTTTAAATCTTTTAATTCTTTTTCTATCTGTAATTTTTTTATTTCATTAATTTCATTATTGTTTTTTATTTCTTTTTCTATTTTTTCCACTTTTTCAACTTCATGTTTTTGCTCAACATTTAATGCTTTTAATTTTTCTGCTTTATCTTTCATTGGACTTGGAATAAATAATATTGATGCAAAAACTACTATTAATCCACAGCAAATTTTTAAATACTTTTTTTGTGGAAATATGCTTATACTATTTACTTCAAAATTGTCTAACTCATTTTTTACATCATTAAAAAGTAATTTGTAATATGGAGTATCTTCTTCTTTCATTTCTAAAATTGTTGTGACTCTCTGTTTTAATCCAAGAAAATCAACTTCTTTTCCAACAACTTTATAACTGGGAACTTTGTAAATACTATAAACACAAGATAATGCTAAAACTATAAAAGACAACCATATAGTTTTATTTAAAATATCATAAATTGGTATAATCATAGATGCTATTTTTATACAACATCCTATTGCAAAAACTACACTCAACGCAATTACTATATTGTTCAGGAAATTTTTTATAGCTATTCTAATTTTACACTTTAATAATTTTTTTTTAATATCTCTTACATCCACTTATATTCACCACCCCTATTTAAAACTTTTATGTATCAATTTAAAATTGAGAATGAATATAAAATATAATTTTATTAATATCTTTTCTTTTATTATTTCTAATTTTTCATTCTCAATTTTCTAATATTACTATTTAATTATTTTTTAACTCTAAAAAAATTAACTCTTTACTACTTCTTTTTTTCTTTTATTTTTTTTCCTACGTTCTCTCATTGGATTTATTCTTCTTGTAGCTAATATAATTAGTATTATTGTAAGTATTATCATTATTATTGCTGTAACACCATATGACTTTAATCCTAGATAATTCAAGCTTAAAGTACTTCCAAACATACTTTCTACTGAAATTCCCAATTGTGAAAGTATAAGTGACACAAAGCCTACAGCTGGACTTACAAGAATATAATAGTATGTTCTATCATAGTTTACTAATGGTGTCATTCCTTTGCTTGCACTATAAATTTGTGTTATTCCACAAATTATAACTGGTAATACATATATTAAAAATATAACTATATATGAAACTATTGTCGCTACCATAGTTTTCTTAAAATAAGTTGATGCATAAAGACCTATTGATCCAACAAATGCTGCTGTTATCAAATTCATAATTAATATCCATATAGCATATTTTAAATTTATTCCAATATAAGATAATAAAAATATAAATATAGGTATTGATGTTAATATTAAAAGCACTATTCTACTTAGAGATGCATATAACTTTCCTGTAATTATAGAGGAAAATTTCATATCTGTAGTAAGTAGTATATCTAATGTCTGCTTTTCTCGTTCACCTGAAATAGCTCCTGCTGTAATTGTTGGTGCTATTAATGATATTAAACTAAACTGAATAATCATTAAAATTACAAAAGCTATTGTTGCATCCCTTCTTATAATCATACCTCTATAAGCCGATTCTAAATATAATGAACCACATAAAGTTAGTACTAATATACCAAGATAAATTGCTACAACTACACTACTCTTTATACTTCTCATAGATATTTTCATTTCTTTTTTCAATACAGGATTCATTTTAATGTTCTTCAATGTTTTCACCTCCAATTACCTTCATAAATACTTCTTCTAAGTTACCTTCCATAGTTGTAAAGTCAACTACTTTTATTTTTTTCATTATAAGCCTTTCTAAAATACTACTCATCACTTCATCATTTCCATTAAAATCTGCAGTTATTATATTATTTACTAATGTTTTTACATTGCTCACTTCTACATATTCTTTTAATGTATTTATTGCATTGTCAGCATTTTCTATAACTTTTATTTTTATAGATTTAGTTTTATACACATTATCCATAACCTCTTTAACTGTACCACTTATTATTGCTTTTCCACCTTGAATAATTACAATATTTGTACATAGTTCTGCAAGTTCCGGTAAAATATGTGAACTTATTATAATTGTTTTTCCCATATCTTTTAATGTTCTTAATATATTTTTCATTTCAATTCTAGACTTAGGATCCATTCCTGATGCTGGCTCATCGAGTATTAACAGTTCTGGATTATGAACTAAACATCTGGCAAGGCATAATCTTTGCTTCATACCTCTAGACAAATCATCAACATAAGCATCTTTTTTATCAGTTAAATTCACAAGTGCTAAAAGATCTTTTATTAATTCATCTTTTTCTTTTCCTTCAATATCATATATAGATGCATAAAACTCTAAATACTCTTCTACTTTTAAATCATCATATACTCCAAAGAAGTCAGGCATATATCCTATTTTTCTTTTTACTAATCTACGATTTTTCAATGCATCTATACCATCTATATAGACCTCTCCACTAGTACATGCTAAAAGCCCACTCACTATTTTCATTGTCGTAGTTTTTCCTGCTCCATTTGGCCCAACAAATCCATATATTTCGCCTTTTTTAACATGTAAACTTAGATCATCTACAGCTTTAAAGTTGCCATATTTTTTTACTAAATTATTTATCTTAAGCATCTATCTTTTCACCCCTTTAACTGATAATTTAGGCACTAGTGCTTCCCCCTCAGGACTTACTTTTACTTTAATTTTTATTTGAGCTTGTTCATCTAAATATTTTTTTATACTTTCTTTATCAATAATTTTGTTTTTAATATCTTTTTCTAGCTTTTCATATTCGCCTTTTTCCAAGTTATATATTTCATAATCACTATTCGTTCCACTAAAGTTTATATTTACTTTAGAATATTCAAATTCATTGCCTAATGAATATATTACTTCTCCCATTGAATTGCTATAAAATGTGTTATTATAATTGTCAAAGTTAAATTCTTTCCCTATTGGCTGTACAGTGAAATTTACAAATTCCTCCGGAAGTTCAAATTCCTTGCCTGTTGGAATATCAAATTTCACATCCATACTAGTAAATAAAGTATTTCTATTATATTTTTTTATTTCTTTTCCATCTACTAATATAGGTGATGTTTCATAATTGTCTATTATTGCCCCAATACTGTATTTTCCAACATTCTGAACTTGCTCTTGTTGCATCCTAAATAATATTTCATATATAGAGGCTTTCAGTTCAAGATTTATTCTTTCCTCTTTCTCTTTTCCTTTTAATCTACTTATATCTTGATTTCTATCAATTTTTAATATTTCATTTATTACATCCCATGAACCATTGTATAAACTACTTGAAAGTTTAACATCATTTAAGTTAAACTCTTTAACTTCATTAGGTTCAATTGATTCTAAGTTCATAATTGTTCCTGAATTAGATATTATAAATGCATTTTCTAGTTTATACTTTGTATTATTTTTTAATATTCCTATTAATTCTGTACCTTCTACTTTAAATTCTAAAGATATATCACCTGCTTCGCCTTTTGTTCCATATCCTTTTAATAAGTTAGTTTCCACTAAATTCAAATCATTTAGAACTAGTGAATTGTCATCTTGATTAACTGTTGCCTTTATTTTATTAGGTATTTCCATTTTTGCATTACCATCATCATATTGATTTTTATTAGTTTCTAATCTTTTAATATCTATTTCTGACTCTATTCTACTTTCTTTTTTAGTTAAATTATTTAATGATATTAAACTTTGAGTGCTTTCCCTATTATTATTCAAATTAACAAAATTAACTGATGTTGCATAAATTTTATTAACCCCTGACATCTTTACATAAAATATCATTGCTATAGAACATATAACTGCTATACCTGGTGCTACTACCCACATTTTTTCTTTCTTATCTTTTTTCTTTAAAATTATATACGCACCTGGGAATATAAGTAGTATATATATTAGTAATCCCCATGTAAGCGTACCTATCTTTATTTGATTTATCTCTGAAAATCTTGATAATATATTAGGCAGTTCCCAAATATTATCATAGAAAGTATTATTACTATCAGCAATTAATTTGTTATTATTTAATATATTAGCTATTAAATTACTATTTTTATTCCACTCTGAAATATTGTTACTTGAAAAATCAAAAGCTGCTATAATTATATTTCCACTATTTTTATTACTTTTAACTATTAATGGATTTTCTTTATTTTCCTCTAAAATAATTTTCATTCCATCAACTTTAATACTAGCTATATTTAATGGAATATTTCCATCATCACCTTTTACAAAACTTACTATTTTATCACTATCTATTTTTTGTGAACCTTTAATTTCACCTACAATAAAATCATCTTTGAATATGCTAAGTGTCTTTTCATAATTTTCTCCAGTTCCTAATACTAAACTTCCACCATTTAAAACCCATTTTTTTAATGCTTCATATTGTCTTTCTGATAATTTTGAAGTGTCAAAATTGCTTATAATGATTGAGTTAAATGCCCTTAATCCTTCATAAACATCTGGTAAATTTTTTTCTGTAAAATTTATAACAGTACTTTTAGAGTTCCCATTTAATATTGCGTCTTTTACATATGTCATAGATGTAGGATTATCCGTTAAAACTCCAATATACGGAGTATCTGAGTATGAGCCACCATAAGATTTTAACTTTTCTTCTACAATAACTTTCTCTCCATCAGTAACTCTAACTAAATTACTAATATAATCAGCTATTTCAGCATATATTGTCACTGTTTTTTTTGTATTAGCCTCAATTGAAATATTATTTGAATATGCAACATATCCAGAATATTTTTCCATAAACATATTATTATTATCTTTTGTAGGTACCAATACTTGAACTTGTCCATTAAAATCTTTACCTATATTTTCAACTTCTATTTTTATTGGCACTTCATACCCAACTTTATATTTTTTATCGTAACCGACTTCAATACTATTTATTTTAATATCACTTTTATTATCTTTTGCAAACACACTTTGTGGCACAACAAATTGAATTATTAGCAACATAAAAATAGCAATATTAAAAATTTTCTTTATTTTCTTCATGTACTTACTCCCTTTCCCTTCTTAATAGAACTTTTTAAAGAATTAAGAATTAATGATTGTAGATTAAAACTAATATATATCTTAGAATTCATTCTTTAAATCTTAATTCTTAATTATTTAAATTTTTATATTTTAGTATCTTTCATTAATTATTTCTATAACTTCATTCTTAGAAACATTTATAGCTTTCATGTTTTCTATAAATACTTCTAATGATTCATTTATAAGTTCTTCTTTTATATTTTTTAAAATTTCCTCATTAGTTGTTATACTACTTGGGAAATTTCTAACTGTATTTATCATCTCCATACTTTCCATCTCCTTATATGCTCTTTGAACTGTATTGGGATTTACTTTTAATATTTCTGCCAGCTCTCTTCTAGATGGAATTGTATCACCAGGCATTAAATCACCTTTTACTATGGACTGTTTTACATGCCTTATTATTTGGAGATATATAGGTTCCTTATCATTAACTAAAAAATTCACTAAACCATCTCCCTTTACTTTTCATTTAAATTCACTTCTGCTAATTTTATTTCATTATAATATCCTGAAGTATTGCCTATATTTAGTTCTAATTTATTTTTATTTTCATTTAAATTTAAAACTTTAAATTGCAAATCAAATTTATCATTATAATAATTTAACTCTTCTTTAACTTTTTGTGAAAGTAAATACATGTTTCCATCTTTAACCTTTAAATCAACTATGTTACTATACTGTCCTTCACTCATGTCAATATCCCCAATTTTTTTAATATTTTCAAATTTATTTGATTTTATATTAAATTTAATAAAATATTGTTCTTCTTTATTTGTTATATAATGCTCTCTAATATTTACTAATGTATATATATATTCACCATCTAAATCGCTACAACTATGCACTTGTAAATCCTTCTTACCAAAGTTTAATTTTTCAGTTTCAATTGTATTTATAGTTTGTTCTTTAAGGTTTAATACTATAAAACTCATTTTATCATCTTGAACACTATTCATATTGTTTATATAAACATTGTCATTAATAATAAATACATCTTTTGAGCCTACCCCTGAAATTTTCTCTACTTTAAATTCTTTTATTAATTTAATATCTTTACTTTGTAATTCTAATTCATATAAAAATAAACTTTTATATGATTCACCTTTTTCATTCATTGATGAGTTTTCAAGTAAAAGCATTACTTTATTTTCAAAATCAAATGCTTTTAATAAATTTATATTTCCATCTGCTTCTATAACTTTTTCAAATTTTTCTATATTATTATTTTCCTTATTTTTATATGCTACATGTATAGTATTTCTATAATTATTTCTGTTTGAACGTCCTGTATAATCAAAAGATGATGATACAACAAATTTGTAATTTTCGTTATCATAGTTTATATATCCACTATGCCTCATTGCATCTCTATACAGTTTTTTATTTTTTAAAACTTCTTCTGATACATTTCTATATGAATCATATTTAACCTTACTTACCTTTTCACCATCATTGCCAATCACTAATTTATCAGCAGAATAAGTAGTTTTAGGTTCTAAAATTTCTAAATTTATATCATTAAGTGCCGAATAATCTCCACTTATTTTTTTCAGTTCAACTTTATTATATGGTTGCTTTTCTATAACACTGCTTATTGCAAAAGTTAGAGTCAAACCAACTGCTACTATTGTCATAACTAAATTAAATGTCTTTTTCATACTTTTACCTCCTTACACTGAAACTTTATTTTCAAATAGGTATTTAGATAAATAAAAATTAGATATTATTGATATTGAAGGTACAATTATGAAGTATAATAATTTTTCACCTGCAAATAATGTAAGCATTTCAAAAGGTACATATGTATATAATGCAATATATATACAACCATAAATTATGCTTAATATTAATCCTTTTCCTTTTATAAATCTTTCTATAAAAACTGCAGTAAATATAATTAATATAACTGAAGTTAAAAATAATATAAGTTCTATAGGATTTAAAAATTCTCCAAATATAATAGATAAATTCCCTCTATTAACAACTTCTAAAAAATTTACGTTTAATACACCGTCTTTAGGTAAAATTGCATAAAAAACTTTATAATTTATAAATTCTGCTATAAATTGTGTTCCAATTAATACACAAAAGTAAATTACAACTGATACTAATTTTGAAAGTATTATTACCGATTTAGATACTGGTAACATAATTAGTGAATATATAGTTTTATTGCTACCAAACCACTCTCTATACCAACAAAATGCTGCATAACATAGTATTATAAATGAACCAATTAAAGGTGAACTTAGTGTTATACCATATCTTACATAATTTTGTGTTTCACCTGGTGCTATAAGCCTTCCATTAAAATTTAAATATAAGGCCTGCTCTAAAGTATTACCTTCTTTAATTAATTGTTTTATTTCTTCATTTATTGAAACTGAACTTGATATTCCTATAAACAATGTAAGTATCATAAGTCCAATAATTATAGTTAATAAAATTTTCTTTCCTCTATTAATTTCATTATTCAATAAATATGAAAATTTATTATTCTTTTGCACTCCTATATACCTCCCTCATCTTGTCTAATACAGATAATCCTTCATTTTCTCTCACTTCTTCTGCATTAAAGTCTAAAACTACTTTCCCATCTTCTAATAAAATAACTTCATCAACTATATTCTCAACTTCTTTTATCTCATGAGTAGTAATTAGTATAGCCATATCCTCATCCATATAATTTATCATTGATTCAATAAAATCTTCTCTTGTAAAAACATCTATTCCTGAAAATGGCTCATCTAATAATAGATATTTTGCATTTTGTGAAAAACCTAAAATTATTTTTACTCTTGCTAAATTTCCTTTAGATAATTTAGCCATTTTTCTATCATCACTTAATTTAAACACCTTCAACATTTTATAAGCTTTATCCATATCCCAATTTTCATAAAATACTTCCATATATTCAAATGCATCTTTTATTGTCATATTAGGATATTGTGTGTCCACATCTGGAACCATTGCAATTTTATTGTATGTTTTATGTTTAAGCTTTTCACCATCAATAAAGATATCACCATCATCAAGTTTTACAAGTCCCATTATAGATTTTAGTGTTGTGGATTTTCCCACACCATTAATACCAAGCAATGCTGTTATTTTTCCTTCTTGAACATTAAAACTTACTCCATCTAAAGCTTTAATTCGACCAAATTTTTTAAATGCATTTTTTACTTCTATCACTTTAACTTCACCTCTTCAATTTATATATTTTCAAATAGAAATTTATTAATTTTTATCATAAATATATGATATATAAAATATCCTAATAGAATCCCTAAAACTCTCAATATTATATTATCTATACTAAAAATTTCACCATTTCCAAGGTAATATAACATATATTTAGTTCCTTCTATTCCAAATGATATTATAAATCCACTAGTAATTATAATTTTAAAATCATTAAATTTTTTATAAAGTATTGGTAAGAACATTCCTATAGGTAAAACAATTAACATATGTGCTACTATAGTTTTTAAAAATGTTATAATATATACCTTGTTTTGTAAATCAAAAGTTTTAATTTTCTCTAAAGTATAGATAAAAGGAATTATATTAATATCAGGTCTTGATAAATCATTTCTCAAATCTATTTTTAATGGAAAAATAAATAATGATATAAGTAGTAATATGTATATTACAAATAAAATCCATATAAATTCTCTATTATAGTCTATATATTCTTTTTTATTTTTCCTTTTAACATCTCTTATAAAAACTACTAACATTAATAATGGTAATCCAATAATAAATACAATACCTTGATTAAGCTCCAAAATTACACCTCCCCTATATAGTTCTTGAAAATCAATGTATCATTACATTAATACACTCAAGACAAAAAAATATATGAATCTATTCTAATTATTTTTCTTTATGTATGTATTATATAGTTAATACACTAATAAATCAATATGTTATTTTAAAATTTTATATTAAATTTGCAAAAACAAACCTTAGCCTACTTATTTAAATTCTTTTACAATTAAAAAGAAGAGATTTCTCTCTTCTTTATTGTTCATTATTATTAAGTAATAATGTTAGTATAACCATCATTATTACTATAGGTAATGCTCCTACTAGTACTAACTCAATGTTTTTTCTTTCAATTGCAAGTAATATTGGTGTTCCTAAACTATACACCCCTACCATTGGCGCAAATATTAATATTTGTATATTTTCTCTAATAGATTTTACAACACTTTTAAATATTTTATTTTTATGTTCTTTTATATAAATATTTATTCCAATCTCAAAAGTATTCATATTCATAGATTTAGCTGTTCTTAATAAATTTATATTCATATTTTTTTTCATCTCGATAATCATTTTACTAAAAATAATTATACTAGATATTATCAATACTATAAATATAGATTTTCTACCCATTCCTACTAAAATGCCCAAAATTGCTAACATTATTATACTTGGTACATTGCTTAAAATATCTATAATTAATTTGTATATATAATAAAATTTAGCTAATATCTTAGTGTTTAAAATTATAAATATAAATATTGTAAATAAAATTCCTATTATCATAGTTATAATTGCCATTGATATATGACTTAGAAATAAATACTTAACACTATGAGATATATTCCAAAATGGTTGTTTTGAAAATAAATTTAAAACTACAACTGAAATTCCAAGAATTATTGATAATGTTAATATTAATATATATCTTTTTTTACTCATTTGGGTCACCTTTCAAATATGTTAATGCTTTAATTATATCCTTAACATTTAAAGCCCCTACAATTTTTCCATTTTCACCTATTATATCCAAATCATATACAGTTTTCTGAAACATATAACTAAGTGCATCCTTCAATGTTTTATTTTCAGAAATTTTTTCACTAAATTCCTTTCCGTACTTAGGTATCATATAATCTTCAATTTTCATACTTTCTAACATATTTAAATATAAGTCATTTGATAAACTTTCTGTAAAAATACTACTTTTGGGGTTAGACATAATACTCTCTGCCTTATCATAAACTTCTAATTTACCTTCATTTAAAATTATAATATAATTTCCTATTTTAACTGCCTCTTCTATATTATCTGTTGCAAATACTATTGTTTTCTTCAATGCTTTTTGAAATTTTATTAAATCCTCTTGAAGTTCCATTCTTGTATTTACTGTTACTTCCTTAAAAGGTTCATCTAAAATTACAATACTAGAATTATTTAAGAATGCTCTAATTAATGCTATCTTATAGTATTCAACTTCATTTAATTCATATACTTTTTTATTTATATACTCATAATAATTTAATTCTACTATTTCAAAATACTCTTGAACCCTACTTTCATAGGTTTCTTTATCCCATTTCAATTTTTTAGGTAATAAATATATATTCTTTTTTACACTCATATTAGAAAATAAATTACCGCCAGTTGTCATATAGCCACAATTGCTTTTTAAAATTTTTGAATCAAATTCTTTTATATTTATATTATTTATATAAACTTCACCTATATCTGGTTTATCCAAACCATTAATCATATTTAGCATTGTAGTCTTTCCACTTTTCCCTTTGCCTAATACTACTGTTATTTTTTCCGAATTAATTTCTATGTTTAAATTTTCCAAACTTACTACTCTATTATGTATCTTCGTTACTTCTTCAAAAAAAATCATTTTATCCCACCTTTATAAAAAGATTCTATATATAATTTATATTAAAATTATACACTCTATTAATTATAAGTTCTAAATCCACAATTAATCAATGGTAAAAAGAAGGATACCTACACTTATAAAGTAGATATCCTTCTTTTTTATTATAATATTTCTATGCTATAAATTTAGCTATTGTACAAATTATTATTAAATGTGCTGGATAAAATATATAGAATAGGTATTTTGTAAATTTATTATTTACTCCTCTTTTCCCATTATATAAAAGTATTGGTATTATAGAAAATATCATCATCCATTGTGGATCATTTATAAATAATTGTTCATATGCATTGCCTTGTATCACTATAGATATTGTTCCAGTTATTAACAACGAAAATAATATATACACAGTTGACATTGCTATTTTCTTTTCTCTAAAGAAATAAAATATTAAAGTCATTCCTACACCAAATAATGATGCTTCTGTAAAAGCACCTAAAAGTCCTGCTATTATAGCAATTGGGATACCTATTATATATTTTTTGCTATTCTTTGTGTATTCTATTATTGTTAATAATAATATTGATGTTCCAAGTGATAAAAATATGTTGTTATGAATATTAAATATTAAATCTACTCCTATCATTAATATACTAAATCCAAATAATCTTCCCATATATTTAGTTTTGCTTCTTGTATAGAAAAATCCTTCAACTATAAAATAGAAAAATATAGGCGAAGCTAATTTTCCAAACCAATGAAACCATACTGGCATACCAGGGATATTTGTTGCTACATGATCTAATACCATACATATTATTGCTAAAATTTTAAGTGTAAATACATCCATTTATAATCCTCCTAATAAAATATTTTTTCTTTCTACAAAAATATTTTATTATATATGTTAAAATGAACACATTTAATTTTCTTTCAATTAGCTTACAATGTTGTAATATACATTTATTGTAATTCACTCAAAATTTTATCTATACTTTTGAATTTCCATAAAAAAAAGTATAGTATATTAAAAATCAATATACTTATTAATATAAATTGTATTTGTTTTGTTATATCTATAACATAAATTTTTTTAATTATATTCATAAATATATATGTATTAAATATTCCTATTATATATGGAATAAAGAATATTATTGTCATTTCTTTAGAAATAATCTGTTTTATTTCTTTATTAGTTATTCCAATACTTTTTAGATTTTTAAAGTTATATTGATTATTTATTTTTTCATTATAAAATCTAATATGTAACAGACTTAATGCCATAAAATATAGTAAAATGCAAACTAAAATTGAAAAATACATTACTATTTTTGCACTTAACATATTTTCTTCATACCTTGTTACTCTAGATATCATATAAAAATGTTTATCTTCATCATACTTATAATATTGCTGTCTAACATCTTCAATTATACTAGTTGCATCAGTCCAATCTTCTAAGTTATATGCTACATAATATATATAATCTAAATGTTTTTCAAATTTTTTATAAAATTCATCAGATACAACATATAAATTATTATTAAATAGACCATAAATTACATTCTCTACTTGTTGATTATTTACTATTAATTCTTCATCTAAAATATTTAAAATTTTTACTCTTACATAATCAGTAAAAAATACAGGCACAAAAAATGACTTATCTTCTTCTACTTCTACAGTTTTCCTATTGCTTAAAATAGCTAATTTATTATAATCACTATTACTTATTAATGAAATATCATCATACTTCTCTCCTGTTACTAAAATTTTGCATTTACTTTTGTCATATTTAAAATTGTTCATTTTTAATACACTTTCAAGTTCATTTTCAAAAGGTATACTCTGTTTTTTATTTTTGATAATTATATTATATGTAGATGGTATTTCCATTTCTAAGTTCCTTTTTACAGTAACAATGTTAACATAGTTTATAGATATTATAAAAAATGTAACTGTAAATAAAAATGTAACTAATACTATTATATTTGCCATATTTATAAAACTTTCTTTAACAGATGCAAACAATATAATATTATTAGCTTTTAATTTAATCCATTTCAAATTTGACAATACTTGTATAATGCATGGAATAATATATTTCAACAAAAATATATTTAAACTTATTAACACTAATGGCATAAAAATTAGTTTTGCATAATTCATAAATTTAGCATCTCTATATATTATCATTATGCTAAACATAATAATTGACATTACATTTAAAATTAAAAACAACACTTTGAATATTTTAGAAATTTTAATATTAGTACTTTTATTATTTTTTAAAAGTTCTATACAATTTTCTTCTAAAACTTTTTTACACTCATATATAGAAATTAAAAAAAATACAATTCCATATACAATTATAGACTCTATTATGCTACTTACAGGCAAGTAAAATTTTATATTGTCTATATTAGTTATAGAACTAAATATTATTAAAAATAATTTTAAAAATATAACTCCAAATATAATTCCTAAGATTAATGAAATACCTCCAATAATTAAATTTTCTATAATAAAAATTTTATAAAACTTAACTTTATCCACTCCTAATGCTAAAAATATTCCAAAGTTCTTTTTTTGCATTTTTACAAATAAATCAATTGAATATATTATAAAAAATATAGAAATTATAAAAACGCCAAGCTTTGTATACAAAATAGCAAGCTTTATATCTTCTCCATTATGTTGATTTATAACAGGATGATTTATAAGTGATGATGTTATAAAAAATATAAAAATAGCACTAGCACTACTTAATATATAATTTATATATGTTCTAAGATTTCTTAAGGTACTCTTTACAAGTATCTCTTCAAAATTCATAATCTCTACCTCCTAGAAAAGAAAGAACATCTAAGATTTCTTTGTAAAACAAGCCTTTATTATCACCTCTATAAACTTCATTATATATAACTCCATCTCTCAAAAATAAAACTCTATCAGCAAAACTAGCTACATATGGATCATGGGTAACCATAAATATAGTTGTGCCATTTTTTTTATTTATATTACTAAAAAGCTTCATTACATCTTGGCTACTTTTAAAATCTAAACTTCCCGTTGGTTCATCTGCAAATAAAATTTGGGGATTTATTATTAATGCTCTTGCTATAGCTACTCTCTGTTTTTCTCCTCCTGATACCTCAAATATTTTCTTTTTCAATAAATCTTCTATATTTAAATATTCTACTAACCATTTAAGTCTTCTATTTATTTCTTTAATATTTACTTTTTCTAATGTTAATGGAAGTATTATATTATCTTGTATATTTAAATAATCTAATAACTTAAAATCTTGAAAAACACATCCTAAATTTGACCGTCTATATATATTTAATTTTTCATCATTATATTTAACAATATCTTCTTTTTCATTTAAAATTATACTTCCAACAGATGGTTTTATCATTCCACAGCAAATATTTAAAAGTGTACTTTTCCCACTGCCCGATGGTCCCATAACTGCAACAAACTCTTTATCCTCTAATCTGAAATTAATATTATTTAAAGCAATCTCACCTTTACTATAAATCTTATAAATTCCTTTTGTCTCAAGCAAATTCATTAAACCACCAACTTTCTATATAACTAATTTTACTCTTGTACCTACACCTTCTTCTGATTCTATATAAATCTCATGATTTAATTTTTCACAAACATCTTTTACTAAATGCAACCCCATACCTGTAGATTCTCCATATTCTCTACCATTACTACCTGTATAAAAAGGTTCAAATACTCTTTTTATGTCTCTTTTAGAAATTCCAATACCATCATCTATAATCTCAATAACTACTTTTTCATTTTCCTTTTTAGCCATAATCTCTACATATTTTCCCTTTCCCACTGAATATTTTATACTATTTATTAAAATTTGTTCTAATATAAATTCTATCCATTTTTTATCACTATTAATTATAATATTATCTTCAATTTGAACTTTAGGAAAAATTTTATTCTTTATAAAATAACTTTTTAAAGAATTCACTGATTCCTTAATAACACCTTGCAGTTCAAATTTTTTTAATGAAAAGTCATTCCTAAAATCTTCCAATCTAGCATTATATAATGCAAGTTTTAATCCTCTTTCTAATTTATCAACTTCACTTTTAATATCATCAACAAATTCTTCATCTTCATATTCTTGCATATATAATTTAATTACTGAAAGTGGAGTTTTCATATGATGTACCCATTGATTCATAAAATCTAATTGCTCTTTTTGATTTTTTATTTGATTATTTACTTCTCCTTGATAGAATCCGTACATATCATTAGTTAATCTATTTAATTCATTTCCTAAATATGAATTACCAAATTCATTTACTATTTCTTCAAAATTATTATACTTATTAGATAATCCATTATATAACTTTCTATTTTTATAATATCTATATAACATGTATACTGTTAAAACAAATAAATTTAAAAATACAAAGTAAATGCAATTACCTATTGTATTAAACCCTTGAAATATAAGCATTGATGAGAAAACTAATACAAAACTAAAAATATATATTAATATAAATCCTAAATTATCTTTTATAAAAAGTTTCATTTTCTACCTCCAACTTATATTAATTCTATATCCAGCACCTCTTACTGTTTCAATTGCATTTTCTATACCTAATTCTAAAAACCTTTTTCTTACTCTTGTTATATTTACATTTAAAGTATTATCATCTACAAAAAACTGATCATCCCAAAGTTTTTCCAAAAGATTATCTCTTGTAGCAACTTTGGGATATTTACTCATAAGACAATCTATAAGTTCACTTTCTTTTTTACTTAAAATTATTTTTTTATCATTCATTTCTAGTTCTAATCTTTCTGGATATAATATAAGTCCTTCTAAATTAACAACTCGCTCATTTGTGTTTGTTGCATATTCACCATAAACTCTTCGTAAATTACTTTTTATCTTAGCCCTTACAATTTCATAATTAAATGGTTTTATAATATAATCATCTGCTCCACTTTCTATTGCCATTATTTGATTCATTTCACTATCTCTTGCAGATATAAATATTATAGGGCAAAGTGACTTTTGTCTTATTTTTGTACACCAATAATATCCATCAAACTTAGGTAAATTAACATCCATTAAAACTAAACTTGGATTTTCTTCATTAAACTTCACCATAATATCTTCAAAATCTTCTATTTTACAAACATCATATCCATATCTTTCTATATAATCACCTAACAACTTAGATATGTTCATATCATCTTCTACTATCATTATTTTATAACTCATCTGTGTCACTCCTTTTAAAATCTATTATAGGGTTCCAAGTTCAAATTTAAAATAACATCTTTCTCAATTGAAAATCTTTTTTCTTTCATCAAGAAACAGGAATTATTTAAATTAGTATTTCTTTAAAAATTGATTTAGAAACTCTTATTAATTTATTTTTTATTTTCAAGACCTGAACCCAAGGACAGGTTCAGCGACTGCCTAGACAGGACGTAGTGTGAACTAAATTTAGAAATATGTAATTGAAAATTCAATGTATATTTTTTATAAATCAAGGAAGTAATTCTCATCAATAATGGCATTTTATTAATGTGAATTGCTGACGAAGAGTTATGAAAAATAGACTAGAATTTAATTACATAGGTCTTAATTTAGTTCACTTATAGCCGTTTAGTCTTGAAAATAAAATGATAAATTTATTAGAGTTTCTTTGAAATTTTTATGAACAACGTTTTAAATAATTACTGTTTCCTTTCCTACTACCATTCTCATTTAATATTTGAATAATTTCATTTTTTAGCTTAGAATCCTATATAGTATTACAACTTTGCTTTTCAATTTATACCTTTATTAATTTATATCCTTAGTTTATCATCTATAACCCTATATACTCTTTGTCGAAAAAATAAGCAAGGTGTTTACCCTGCTTATAAATATTTTTAAATATATTTTAATTGTTTACTATATTGTAATAATTTTTTGCTGTTAGCATGTAATATCCTAAATAAATTAGTATATATGGAGTTAATACTTTTATTAAAATTAATATTATATTTTGGTTAAAAGCATTGGATATCAATGATATAGCTATAGTACTATGAAACACACCTATAAATAATGGTGCTAAAAATACATTCAACATTTCTTTGTATATTGAAATTTTTATATCTTTATCATCCACACCTATTTTTCTTAAAGTTTTATATCTATTAACTTCTTCTGTTGCTTCTGAAATTTGTTTGAAAAATATTATACTTCCTGTTGCAGCTAAAAATACTATTCCTATAAAAACACCTATAAATAACATTCCGCCAATAGATGCTGATTGCTCTTTTAAATTTTTATAATAAGATGAATATGACAGCATTTTATTACTATTTTTGTCTTTTAACAAACTTTTATCTACCATATTTTCAATTTTATCATCAGTTACTTTTAAATCATTATTACTTTTAATTTGATATAAATTTAAATTATATATTTCTCCTGCACTTTTAATTTTATTATAATCATCATCATTTACAACCATAGTTTCAATAGACATATGTTCATTTAATAAATTTCCCTTATAGTATTCCTTTATGGAAAGCTTTATATCACTATCTTTTATGTCTACTGTAGAAAACTTATATTCTCTCTTACTTCCTTCTCCATATTCGTAGAAATAAGCACATTCCCCACTATTTAATTTTTCCATAGTATACTTATTTTTTCTTAATTTATTGATACTATAAAAATAACTTTGTGGAATCATCTTAACAAAATTCTTTCCTCCATTTATGCTTACTTCTAAATCAGTTATTTCTCCATTAGTATTTCCTATTACTTCTATATTATTTTCTTCACTTAAAGTATTTAGTATACCTTCATTTAAACTTTTATCTTTTGTAGATACAACATATGAATATGGATATACTTCATCAAAATCACCAATGAATTTATTATGATAACTTATAGTAATACCCATTGCTGTTATAGTTGTTGCACTTAAAACTGATATTAATGCTAAACTTTTAGCATTTCCTTTTATTCTATATAATAATTTAGACGTTATTATCATATTAAGTCCTTTATAATGCTTCTTTTCATTTTTCCTTTTTATTTTAGTTAAATAAATTAAGAAAGATGAAAAAAACAAAAATGTTCCACTTACAACTAACATTAAAGTTAGTACTATTGATATTTGCAAACTTGGTGATTTCATAGCTCCCAAATAGACTAAATATCCAGAAATTATTAATACTAGAGATAATATTGATTTAAAGTATGATGCTTTAGGTTCAATTTCTCTTTTATTTTCAGCTTTAAATAAATCTATAAGTTCAAATTTATAAATTGTAGATCCACTTATAAAAGATACTATAATAAATATAGCAACAAATGATATTACAGTTTTCATTATTGCTTTTATAGTTATAACTTGTCCTAATTCCACATTTAAATTTATTATCTTTATTAATAATAAAGTAGAAATTCTAGATAATACACTTCCTAAAATTATTCCTACAACAAGTGCAATAATTCCTATAAAAAATGTTTCTAAAAATAGAATTTTTCCTATTTTTTTATTTTCTATACCTAAGATGGCATATAATCCAATTTCTTTTTTCCTTTTCTTTAAGAAAAAATCATTTGAGTACCATATAAACAAACCTGAAAAGAACAGTAAAACCATTGATGCTGCATTAAACCCCACACTAAGTTTAGCACTTCCTTCTAATGCTAAATTTACAGATTCATTGTATTCTAAAGACTTAAATATAAAAAATATTGTTACTGAAATTATTATTGACATTAAGTATATAATATAATTTTTTATATTTCCTTTTACATTTTGCTTAGCTATATTAATTATCGTCATAGGAATCACCACCTATATATGCTAAGGTATCTAATATTTCTTTGTAGAAAGCCTTTCTGCCCGAATTTCTATTTAATTCTTTATATAACATTCCATCTTTAATAAATACAACCCTTTTACAATAACTTGCAACATTTGCATCATGGGTAACCATCATAATTGTTGCATTATTTTCATCATTAAGTTTTTCAAATCTTTCTAAAAGATCTTTGGATGATTTAGAGTCTAATGCCCCTGTTGGCTCATCTGCAAGAATTATAGATGGATTATTAACTATAGCTCTTGCAGCTGCTGTACGTTGTTTTTGTCCTCCTGATACTTCATAAGGATACTTATCTAAAAGTTCTTTTATTCCCAATATATCACAAACATTCTCTACTGATTTTTTTATGTCTTTTGAATTCACCTCACTTATAGCTAATGGCAATGCTATATTTTCTCTTATAGTTAACGTATCTAACAAATTAAAATCTTGAAAAACAAATCCCAAATTTTCTCTTCTAAATTTAGCTAATTTTTTATTATCTAATTTTGATATATCTTTCTCATTTATCAAAACTTCTCCACTAGATGGCTTATCTATTGTTGATACAATATTTAAAAGTGTACTTTTTCCTGCTCCTGACGGTCCCATAATTGCTATAAACTCACTTTCATATACATTTAAATTAATATTTTTTAACGCTGAATACTGTATGCCTTTATTTCTATATACTTTTGATACACTTTTTATTTCTAATACTTTATTCATGAAATAACCTCCAACTTATTCTTTGCTTATTTGAATTTTTCATCAACAATAATGCATTTAACTAGTTCTATTATTTAAGACTTGGATATAAGAATTTATATATTTTTTCTCGTTTTTCTATTTTCTCTCCATAATATTGACTTGCATAAACTTTATCAGCTTCTTCTACTTCTCCATTTCTTTCTATCCATTTTGCCATCATTTCTTTGTAATTTTTTTCATTAAATATTTTGGATATATAAAATGTACCTATATTAATGTTGTTATCTGCAAGTGCAACCTCTTCTTTATTATCAATTTTTATATTTGCCTCATTCGCAATTCTTATTCCACTTTCATCATTTATATTCATAAGCCCTGATGGTTTACCTTCTTTATAAGGTGTTTCTTTGAAATTTGTTTCAAAATGTATTGTAGCTGCAACTAAAGCAGGCTCTACATTATACTTTTCTGCATATTTCTTTATTTCTATTTTATGATTCAATGGATATAATCCTTGTCTTACAAATAATATTCCACTAACCCCAACTATACCAACAGTTACTAATGCTATAATTAATTTTTTCATAATTTTATTCCTCCATTAATTTTCTATTTATTAATTTGTTTTTGTAATTTCTATGTTTTTATTTTAATAAATAATTTTAAACTTCAATATCGATTTTTATTTCATAAACATTACATGCTTGTAAGAAAAAAAGAACACAGTCTGAATACTGTGTTCTTTTCTTGATACTTATATTTTTACTCACAATTTAATTTTTAGTATAATAAGCTACACCTACACTTTTAGGTCCAACATGTAATCCTATTATAGGTCCTATAGATTGTATAGTTACATCTACGTTAAGCTCTTCTCTTAATCTATTAGCAAGCTCTAATCCTTCTTCTTCACAATTAATATGATGAACTATAACTTCTCCAATCCCATTTTCCTTTATATCACATACAACTGTTTCTATAATTTTTTCAACAGCTTTTTTCTTAGTTCTAACTTTATTAAATACAGTAGTTTTTCCATCAACAACTGTAAGTATAGGTCTTATTTGAAGAATTGCACCAAACAATGCAGCTGCACCACCAATTCTTCCACCTTTTTTTAGATATTCTAATGTATCTGGTACAAATAGAAATCTACTTTTATTTATAACATCTTTAACACCATTTACTACATCACATATATCTTTACCTTCATTAGCAATCCTTGCACCTACCATGGCAGCAAACCCCATCTGCATACAGTTAGAACGAGAATCTATAAGTTCTATTTTACAGTTTGGATATTTCTCTAATATCATATCTTTAACTAAATTTGATGTTGAATATGTACCACTCATATCAGATGATATAAATAATCCTACAATATCATCTCCTTGTTCAGCGATTTTCTCGTAAGCATTATAAAACTCATCTATACTTGGTTGTGATGATGTTGGAATTTCATTCGCCTTTGACATTTCTTCATAAAAAAATTCATTTTCAAGCTCAACTTCTCTATAACTCTTTTCATTTAATAATACATTTAAAGATACTATAGATATATCATATTCTTCTATGAATTTATTTGGTATATAACTAGTACTATCCGTTATTATTTTTACGCCCACAGTCTTTACCTCCACTAAAAATTAAGTATATACTTAAAAATTACTTATTTATTGCATAGAAAAAACAATCTAACTTTTCACATTATTTCTATATATATTATTAAGTATTATAACAGTTTTAAATAATTATTAAAACAGGTATCTAATTAAATACTTAATTAGATACCTGCTATTCTATATAGTTTATATAAATTATGTCTTAATTCATATGTATAAAATGTGTTAACATTTAAAAATGTTTTCCATTTTCATAATATCTTTCTTCTTTTAAATTATTAAAAATAACATCCACACATTCTTTGTTTTCATCTTTAAAATATTTAGTTATAGCTAATGCTACTTTATCTTGAACTTCCTGTCCTCTGTCAAACCATGATACTTCAATTATAGTAGGTGGCATTACAATTTTTCCATCCATTATGTATTTTGAATTTGTAAATTCTATAGAAAAATAATCTCTTGGGCACTCTATTATATTTTCAAGTTCATTTATTAATTCTTCACTTACTTCTAATACTTTTTTCTCTTCTACACCAGTAACTTTTAATATAGGCATAAAAACACCCTCTCTATATTTTTTTGAATGATACTAATTATAACAAATTTTTCTCACAAAAAATATATTTATTTTTCAATACTTAAATCTACATTTCACATTGTTCTATTTCTATAGTATATTTTTTACAATAAGGACAATATATAATACTTACTATATAACTATTGTCTATTTTTCTATCTCTTAATAGTTTCATAAAAGAAGTATTTTTATATTCTTCTGAAATACTACTAATTACATAATTCTCTTCTTTTGTGAATATGTAAAAATGATATTCTAGAAATTTAAAAAACTTTAGTTTTTCTTTTTTTCCTTCCAAGCAAACTTCACAAGGATCACTATAATATTCTTTATCAAAAAAAACTTCGTCACAATTATTTAAAAGTTCTAAAACATTATCAATATTAAAGTCGTTAACTTCCTTTTCTTCATCATTTAATATGTACTCACAATTCTCTTTTAAAATAACATATTCTTCATCTTCATATTTAAATTTATATTCCATTATAAAATTCCTTTCATATTTAACTTTAATTTTTATTTTCTTTCAAATGCCTTAATTAAATTGAGTATAACATAATTTTAAATATACTCCATAATTATTAATCACATTTGAAAGAAAGTAATATAAATTCTTTATAAAATTTTTTCATAGCAATAAAAATATTCTTTTACTCCATGTATAAAAATTTCCCCTACCTTTTTATAACCACAATTAACAATAAAATTTTGTGCATTCATATTTAAACTATATATATTTACTCTTATACTTTTTACACCCTTTTCTTTTGCAAGTTCATCAGTAAATTTCATTAGCATAGTGCCAACACCATTTCGTCTAATTCTTCTATCTACTAAAATCCTATGAATAACCAAAAAATTATCTTTGCAGCTCCAATTAATAGATTCGTATCCTTCTACTTCTTTATTATTTACACATATAAATCCAACTATTCTCCTTTCTATTTCTTGAACAAATAAAGCTTTTTCTTTTATATCTAAGGCAATGTTATCTCCACTAGAATATTTTATATCCCAACATACAGGTCCTTGTTTTTCTATTAATAACTTACTTTCGTGAACTATCTGCTCAACATTATCTATATCGTTTTTTAATGCCAACCTTATCATCCTTATTCATATCCCCTTACACTATTATTAAACCGTATTTTTAAAATTTCTATATCTTAAGTAAAATATATCCATATTGTAATATACATTAAATATTGTATTGTTACAATATTTAATGTATATTATTAATATTTATTTCAAAGTTAATATTCTTTGTAATAATTACATAAACACTAATTAGATTATTATTTAAATTTTGTAATTATTCTCCATATAATATATTCGAATAATTTGAAAATTTCAATAGTGTAATTCAAAAAATATTTTAAAATAAATTCATAAGCTCATCTAATTCAATTCCTGCAAAATATTCATTTATTTTTATTCCATTTAATGCTTCTTTTATATTATTTTTCCTATGTGGTTTATTCTCTAAGATTTTTTCTATATTACTTATATCTTTAACACCAAAAAAGTCACCATGAATTTTTACATTTTTCATTATTCCATCTTCTACTTTAATACTTAATTCTATAGTGCCGCTTTTGAATTTACACTCGTTATAAAAATTATAATTAGGTGATTTTCCAAAATTCCAATCCCAAGTTTTATATTTTTTATTTTTTATTTTTTCTATTTCTTCTATTTCCTTTACTGTAAAATTAGTTATCACTGCACTATTCTCATTTTCTGTTATATAGTTAAATATTTCTTTTTTTAAATCTAATACAGATATCTTTTTTTCTAAATATTCACTTATATTTGTAACTCTACTTGTAACAGATTTAACTGCTTTTCCTTCAAATTTTGTTTTTTTAGGCTTTAATGCTCCACTTAGATTTGAAATATCTGCTGAAAAAAGTAATGTTCCATGATGCATAACTCTATTCTTATATTTACATTGAGCTGTTCCGGAAAACTTCTTTCCATCTATAGTTAAATCATTTCTACCAGAGAATTCCGCTTTAATACCAAGATTTTTCAACGCACCTATTATTGGTATACTAAACTTTTCAAAATCATTGAAACTTTTCCCGTCATTAACTATAAAAGTATAATTAAGATTTCCCAAATCATGAAATACAGCACCACCACCAGTTTGACGCCTTACAACTTTAACATTATTCTTTTCAATAAAATCTAAATCTATTTCTGATAAAGTATTTTGATTTTTTCCAACTACAACACAAGGCTCATTTCTCCAAAGTATAAAGTACTCCTCTTCAGTGTTTTTTAAAAAGTACTCCTCTGATGCCAAATTAAAATATGGTTCAGTACTCAAGTTATCAATATATCTCATTTTTTAATCCCCCATTTGTAAGATT
Source organism: Clostridium amazonense (assembly GCF_056431285.1). Lineage (NCBI taxonomy): Bacteria > Bacillati > Bacillota > Clostridia > Eubacteriales > Clostridiaceae > Clostridium > Clostridium amazonense. Next base: position 1,016,723 of record NZ_JBWKMH010000033.1, read on the forward strand.
TCAATGTTACAATAATAATTTTATCTTATGGTTCTAATCCAATTTTCTCCTTCTAACTCTACTCTTTGATAATTCTAATTTTATATAGGGTTCCAAGTTCAAATTTAAAGTAATGTCTTTCTCAAATTATATTATTAAGCTTACAGTTTATTTCTATTTTTATATTTGGAACCAAGTAAGAGTTAAGAGTGAAAAGTGAAATCAGTTTTATCATTCTTTGTTAATTGTTAACATTTGAATAATTTCATTTTTAAGCTTAAAACCCTATATATAGAAATTATTTATTTATACTGTGTATAGCTTCCTTATTTAATCCCATTATTGCTTCATGGAAAGCTTCTCCAAGTGTTGGGTGTGCATGCACAACTTCTTTAAAATCATCTACAGTCATTCCTTTTTCTATGGCAACTACTCCTTCATGAATTAGATCTGAAGCATGTGGTCCCATTATATGAATACCTAATAGTTTATGATTTTCACTATTACATATTGCTTTAACAAATCCTTCACCTTCACCTAATGCTAAAGCTTTTCCATTAGCTCCAAATAAAAATTTGTTTTTTACATATGGTATATTATTTTCTTTTATCACTTCTTCTGTCATACCCACAGTTGCTATTTCTGGAAATGTAAATATACATCCTGGAATTATTGATTCATGACATTGTTTATTTTTACAAATATATTCAACTGCCTCTACACCTTGATGTGATGCAGCATGTGCTAACAATGATATTCCATTTACATCTCCAATAGCATATATTCCTTCTACATTTGTTTTATAGTTTTTATCAACTTTTATTCTTTTTCTATCATGCTCTATGCCTATTTTTTCTAAATTCATGCCATCAAAATTCCCATATCTTCCTTTTGCTATTAAAACTTCATTTGCTTTAAAATCTACATCTCCTTTTTTATCTTCACACTTAATAATAACTTCATTTCCAGCATCAATAAATTCATTAATTCTAGTAGATGTTTTTATACTTATTCCAGATTTTTTTGCCATAGCTGTATATCGTTTAGTTAACTCTCTATCTACATCATATAATATTGAATCTCTTGCAACTATAACTGTAACATTACTTCCCATAGCATTAAATATACTTGCAAATTCCATACCTATAACTCCACCACCAACAACTACAAGTTCCTTAGGTATGCTTTTAAATTCCAAAATTTCATCACTAGTTATAATTTTTTCATTTTCTATTCCCTTAATATTAGGCATTTCTGGCTTTGATCCTGTTGCAATAATTATGTTCTTTCCTTCCAAAATTACTTCTCCATCTTTTGTTTCAACCTTAACTGTATTTTTATCTTGTAAAAAAGCTTTTCCTTTTACAATTTCAACTTTATTTCCTTTTAATAATTGTTCTACACCACCAACTAATGTATTTACCACATTTGCTTTTCTTTCCTGTACTTTTTCTACATTTAATTTGTAATCATTTACCTCTATACCAAAATCATCAATATGTTTAAGTGTTTTCATTATTTCTGCACTTCTATATAATGTTTTAGTTGGTATACATCCTCTATTTAAGCATGTCCCACCAAAACTATCCATCTCTACTACAGCAACATCCATACCCAATTGTGCACCTCTTATAGCTGCAACATAACCTCCTGGTCCTCCCCCAATTACAATTATATCTTTCATATCATAACCCCCTATAAATATTTATAATAATCAATGTTTAAATAGTATCTTTATCAAATGATAATATTAAGCTTACAGTTTATTTTTATTATCATGTTTAGAGCCAATTAACAGTTAACAATTAACAATGATGGTTAATATTATTCACTTCGTTCTTAATATTTATGAATAGAATTCCATAAAAATTATATTTTCATATTGTTTTCAAACTAATTTGCTTAGCAAATTATCATAAAAATTGATTCAAATAAACTGAGACTTCAGTTTTATCCTTCATTGTTAATTGTTCATCGTTAATTGTTAATTTTGTATAACACTTCAAATTGCTCTTTCTCAACTAAAACATAAATAACTTAAAGTTTAGACTTGTATTCCTATAGAATAAAAAAGTTAAGACTTAAGAATTGCCTATATACACTTTTCTTAAATCTTAACCCTTTTTAATTATTTGCTAGACCACTTTAATACCGGTGTCCTTGCTGCTTTTACCTCATCTAATCTTCTTACTGGAGTATTGTGAGGAGCTTCATGAAGTAATTCAGGATTTTCCTTAGCTTCTACTGCTATTTTTTTCATTACTTCAATGAATTCATTTAAATTTTCTATACTTTCACTTTCAGTTGGTTCTACCATTAAAGCTTCTTCAACTATAAGTGGAAAATATACTGTAGGTGGATGAATTCCATAGTCTATAAGCCTTTTAGCTATATCTATAGTAGCAATATGATGTGGATTGTCTTTTAATGTACTTAAAACCACCTCATGCTTACATACATCATCTTTTCCTAAGTTATAATATTCTTTTAAGGACTCTTTTATATAGTTAGCATTTAAAACCGCATTTTGAGATGCTGCCTTCAAGCCCTCTTTTCCCATTGTTAATATATATGAATATGCTTTTACCATAACTCCAAAGTTTCCATAAAAACTTCTTATTTTTCCTATTGAATCTGGTCTATCATAATCTAATATATATTTTTCATTTTCTTTTTTTACAATTGGATAAGGAAGAAATTTTGCTAATTCCTTCTTAACTCCTACTGGTGCTGATCCTGGACCTCCACCACCATGTGGAGTTGAAAATGTTTTATGAAGATTTAAGTGACAAACATCAAAGCCCATATCTCCTGGTCTTGTTATTCCCATAATAGCATTCATATTTGCGCCATCATAGTATAAAAGTCCACCAGCTTCATGAACTAATTCACTTATTTCTTTTATATCTTTTTCAAATAATCCAAGTGTACTTGGGTTAGTAAGCATTAAACCTGCAATTTCATCATTAAGAGCTTTTTTTAGTTCTTCTAAAGAAACTCTTCCATCAGGATTTGATTTTATTTCAACAACTTCAAAACCAGCAACTGCTGCACTTGCTGGATTAGTTCCATGTGCTGAATCTGGAACTATTATTTTTGTTCTCTTAAAATCTTTTCTATTTTCATGATATGCCTTTATTAATAAAAGTCCTGTAAGTTCTCCATGTGCTCCAGCTGCTGGTTGCAATGTAAAATCATCCATACCAGTTATTTCTGTTAATCTTTCGGAAAGATCATACATAAGTTCTAATGCACCTTGTGATATCTCTTCACTTTGACATGGATGTATCTTAGAAAATCCTGAAAGTACTGCCATATCTTCATTTATTTTAGGATTATATTTCATAGTACATGAACCTAATGGATAAAATCCTTTATCTACACTATAATTTTTATTTGAAAGAGCTGTATAGTGTCTTACAATATCAACTTCACTAACTTCTGGAAGTTCTAATTCTTCTTTTCTTATAAGATTTTCTGGAAGAATCTCTTCTAGTTTTACCTCTGGTACATCTAACTTTGGAAGTTTATAGCCTCTTCTACCTTCTGATGACAGCTCAAATATAACTTTATTATACTTTCCCATTATATCGCCTCCATCACTTTTACTAATTTATCTATATCTTCCCTTGTTCTCTTTTCTGTTACACAAAGTAGCATTGAATTTTCATACTCAGGGTAAACCTTTTCTAAATTATATCCACCTAAAATATTAGATTTTAATAATTCTTTATTAATCTCACAAGGTGAAGCTTCTGATCTTATTGCAAATTCTTTAAAGAATGGTTTGTTGAATACTGGTTTATATTTTCCACTCTTAATTAATTCATTATAAGCATAATGGGATTTTGCTAAACATTGTTTAGCAACTTCTTTTATTCCTTCTTTTCCAAGTGTAGCCATATACATAGCTGCTCCAATTGACATTAATGTTTGATCTGAACAAATATTAGAAGTTGCCTTTTCCCTTCTTATATGTTGCTCTCTTGCTTGAAGTGTTAAAACAAATCCTCTATTTCCATCAACATCCTCTGTCTCTCCAACTATTCTACCTGGCATTTTTCTCATAAGCTTTTTAGTTGTATTCATAAATCCAAGTCCTGGTCCCCCAAAACTCATATTAGCACCTAAACATTGACCATCACCTACTACTATGTCTGCTCCTAAACTGCCTGGACTTTTTAATATTCCAAGTGATATTGGATCTACATTCATTATAAGTAATGATTTATTAGAATGAACAACTTTTTCAAGCTCCTCAACCTCTTCTAATAAGCCAAGGAAATTAGGCGTTTGAATAATTACAGCAGCCACATCTTTATTAAGTAATCCTTTTACCTTTTCAATATCAGTTACTCCATCATTTAAATCTACTTCAATTAAATTATGTCCCTTAAATTTTAAATAAGTTTTTAATACTTTTCTTGTTTCTGGATTTACTGACTTTGAAACTATTACAGTCTTTCTTTTTGTACTAACAACTGCAAGTGATGCAGCTTCCATTGTTGCTGTTGCACCATCATACATAGATGAGTTTGAAACTTCCATTCCTGTTAAGTTACAAATCATACTTTGATATTCAAATATAGATTGAAGTGTTCCTTGACTAAGTTCTGCTTGATATGGTGTATATGCTGTATAAAATTCTGATCTTCCAGTTAAGTATTTTATAACTGCAGGAATATAGTGATCATAACTTCCTGCTCCTAGAAAACATGTTAAATCTTCTATTGATTTATTTTTTATACTCATATCTTTTAAACGTTTTTCTACTTCAAGTTCTGATAATCCACTTTCTAAATTTAAATCTCTTTTAAGCTTAACGTCATCACTTACATCATAATATAAGTCATCCATTGATTTCATTTTTAGAAAATCCAATACATCTTTAGTTTCTTTTTCTGTATTTGGAATATAAGGAAACATCATTATGCCTCCTTACTTAACTCATCACAAATTTTCTCATAATCTTCTGGTTTAATTAATTCTTCTAACTCTTTTTCGTCTTTTAACTCTATAGCTATCATCCAATTTTCATATGGATCTTCATTTAATGCTGCTGGATTATCATCTAATTCTTCATTAACCTCTACTATTGTTCCTGATACTGGCATATAACTATCTGATGCTGCCTTTACTGATTCGATTGTTGCAAAGCTATCGCCTTTTTCTAATTCATCATCAACATCTGGTAATTCTATAAAAACTATATCTCCAAGCATACGTTGAGCACAATCACTTATACCTATATATGCTTTATTTCCTTCAACTTTTATCCATTCATGGTCCTTTGTGTATAATAAATTATTTAATACTTTCATATTTATACCCCCTATTTATTTAAAATATCTATTTACTTTGAGTTTTCTTTGTATAAAATCTCTTGTCTATAACAACTGCTTTTAATTCTTTATTTCTAACTTTTATATCAAATTCTGTTCCAATTTTAGTGTAATCTATCTCTACTAATGCAAGTCCTATTGATTTTTTTAATGTTGGTGATTTATATCCTGTTGTTACATGTCCTATTACTTTTCCATCTTTTAAAATTTCATATCCATGTCTTGCAATTCCTTTATCTAAAAGTTCAAAACCAACTAATTTTCTAGTTATTCCTTCAGCTTTTTGTTTTATTAGTGCATCTTTTCCTATGAAATCCTCTTCAACTTTCAATTTTACAAAGAATCCAAATCCCATTTCTAATGGAGTTATATTTTCATCCATTTCATTTCCATAAAGAGGTAATGTTGCTTCAAATCTTAATGTATCTCTTGCTCCAAGACCTATTGGTTCTGCCCCAAATTCCTCTCCATTTTTCAACATAGCATTCCATAGTTCTTCTGCATCTTCTGGTTTACAATAAATTTCAAAACCATCTTCCCCAGTATATCCAGTTCTTGATACTAAACATTCTTTCCCATTCACAATTACATTTCTTCTAGCTTTAAAGAATTTTATTTCATTTAAATCCATAGAAACTAATTTTTGTAGAATCTCTTGAGCTTTTGGACCTTGTAATGCTAATTGAGCAATATTTTCTGATACATCCTTTATCTCAATATCAAAATTACCTTTATGATCTAATATCCACTTAACATCTTTTTCTTTATTACTAGCATTTATAACTAAGAAAAAATCATCTTCCTTAAATTTATAAACTAATAAATCATCTACTACTCCACCAGTTTCTTTACACATAAAAGTGTATAAAACTTCATTATCATTAAGAGTATTAACATCATTAGTAACTAAGTATTGAACAAATTTTTGTGCATCCTTACCTATTACTGTAACTTCCCCCATATGAGATACATCAAATAATCCTGCTCTTTCTCTTACTGTCTCATGTTCATGTAAAAAGCCTTTAAATTGTGTTGGAAGTTCATAGCCTGCAAATTCAACAACTTTTCCACCATACTGTTCATACACTCCTCTTAATGGAGTTTTTTTTAATTCTTGCATTTAAATATACCCCCCAATTATCATATTAATTTCAATAATGAAATTAAAATATATAAAAGATACTAATAATTATTAATATCTAATATTTCAATTCAAATCTTAATAATTATTTTAATGTTTTGCTTTTATTTTTATAAATAATAAGATCAGCCCGAAAATATTTCAAAATTAACAATAATTTTAAATCAATAATTTATTACCTACTTTGCTAATTGTAATCCTATACTTATTTATAATATTAAATATTCATTAATATAAATTTTATAACTAAAATTTATATTAAGTTTGTTAAATAATTGTTTAAGTTTATATAATTTTCTAAATTTTCTATTATTTACTTTCATTATAATTGCGTTTCTATTATTTGTAAACCATATACATAATTAAATATATTATTTGTTTTATATTTATACATTTGTTATTGTAAATTTTTAAAATATTTAATTTGGTAATTTAGATTTCAAATAGTAATTATTTATATTTTAAATACTTATAATTACATCTATTCCATATAGTTATTATAACTTTATTTTTTAGATTCTTATTAAGATTTTTATATATTTTTTTATACTAATTCGGTAAAGTTATGTTTTTATATTTTCTTGATTTAAATTATACTTTTTTAATATATCTAAATTTTTATATTTTTAAGCATAAATTTGGTGCTTTGTTTAGGTTTTTATTACTACTATCTAATTTCTATTTTATTTATATAATCTCACTAATTTGTAATATATTATTTTAAAATTTAAACCTTATTAAATATAAATAAACTTTAAATACATTTGTAAATTTAATTTTTAACAATATTTTCAAATTATCATTATTTAAAACTTACAACTTTTAGTTCCATTTATACATCTTAGTCATAGACTATATTAATATAATTATTATAAATTTATTTGATATATCTATTGACTTTTATTTAGAATAAATATATTATTAAAACATAATTTAATAAAATTAATCCCATGTTAAAGGGGAGTAGTTATAAATGTATCTTCAACATTCCGGCAATTTGCCTGGAGATATATACCAATTGAAAGTTGGTTACAAGACCTTTGACATAGATTTCAATAAGACTTGAAATCTATGTCAAAGGTCTTTTTTGTTAAATTAGATGTAAAAATATAGGAGGGAGTACTTATTTTATGAAAACTTATTTTTCACAATCAACAAATCAAATTTTAAATGAATTAAATTCTTCTCTTGAAGGACTTAATGACGAAATGGTAAAAAAACAAAATGAAAAACATGGCCCAAATGAACTTAAAGAAAAAGAAAAGAAAAGTACCTTTGTAATTTTTTTAGAGCAATTTAAAGATTTATTAGTTCTTATCCTTATAATTGCTGGTTTTGTTTCCATGGCTATAGGTAATATGGAAAGTACTTTAGTAATTTTTGTAGTTATAACATTAAATGCAATACTTGGTACTGTTCAGCATATTAAAGCTGAACAATCACTAAATAGCCTTAAAGCTTTATCTGCACCAAACTCAAAGGTAATTAGAAATGGTGTTAAAACTGAGATACCATCTAGAGAAGTTGTACCTGGAGATATTTTAATTTTGGAAGCTGGTGACTTAGTTGCAGCTGATGGTAGAGTTATAGAAAATTATTCACTTCAAGTTAATGAAAGTTCACTAACTGGAGAATCTGAAAGTGTTAATAAAACTAGTGACGTTATATCTTCTACAGAACTAGCACTTGGTGATCAAAAAAACATGGTCTTCTCAGGTAGTTTAGTAACTTATGGTAGAGCTACTGTTATAGTTACTGATACTGGCATGAATACGGAAATTGGTAAAATTGCATCTCTTCTTGAGAATACTCAAGCTAAAAAGACACCATTACAAGCTAACTTAGATGATTTCAGTAAGAAATTAGCTATTATAATTCTAGCTATTTCAGTTGTTATATTTGGAATTGACGTATATCGTGGAACCCCTATATTAGATTCTTTAATGTTTGCTGTTGCTTTAGCTGTTGCTGCTATTCCAGAAGCCTTAAGTTCAATTGTAACTATCGTTCTTGCATTAGGAACTCAAAAAATGGCTAGTGAAAATGCTATTGTTAAACAGTTAAAAGCTGTTGAAGGACTTGGATGTGTTTCTGTAATATGCTCTGACAAAACTGGAACACTTACACAAAATAAAATGACTGTAAAAAAATCTTTTGTTGATAACAAAATTATAAACTCTAATGAATATGATTTATCTAATGAAACTGAAGATTTATTAATAAAGTCAGCCATTCTTTGTAATGATTCAACAGTTATTAATAATAATGAAATTGGTGATCCTACAGAAGTTGCTTTAGTTAACTTAGGTAAAATATATAATTTAGATGAAGTATCTCTTAGAAATTCTTATGCTAGAATATCAGAAATCCCTTTTGATTCTGATAGAAAGTTAATGAGTACTTCTCATAATTTAAACAATAATAATCTGATGTTTACTAAAGGTGCCCTTGATGTTTTAATTACTAGAATCAAATATATTAAAACTTCTAATGGTATAAAAGAAATTACCAAAGAGGATATTGAAAATATACAAAATACTAACAAATCTTTTTCTGAAAATGGCTTAAGAGTTTTAGCTTTTGCATATAAAGAAATATCTGAAGATTATTCTCTTTCTTTAGAAGATGAATATGGATATACATTCTTAGGTTTAATATCAATGATTGATCCTCCTAGAGAAGAATCAAAGCATGCTGTAAGCGAATGTTTAAAAGCTGGTATAAAACCTGTTATGATAACTGGGGATCATAAAATAACTGCTTGTGCTATTGCTAAGGAAATCGGAATTTTTAAAGACGGTGATCTTGCTATGGAAGGATTAGAACTAGAAAAAATTTCTGATGAAGAATTAAGAGGAAAAGTAGATAAAATCTCTGTTTACGCTAGAGTTTCTCCTGAGCATAAAATAAGAATAGTACGAGCTTTTCAAGATAAAGACAATATAGTAGCAATGACTGGTGATGGTGTTAATGATGCTCCAGCATTAAAACAAGCTAATATAGGTATTGCCATGGGAATAACTGGTACAGAAGTTTCAAAAGATGCAGCTTCCATGATTTTAACTGACGATAATTTTGCAACTATTGTAAAATCCGTTGCTAATGGACGTAATGTCTATAGAAATATTAAAAATTCTATTAGATTTTTACTATCTGGAAACACTGCTGGAATAATTGCTATATTGTTTACATCATTATTAGCATTACCAATGCCTTTTGCACCTGTTCACTTATTATTTATAAACTTGCTTACAGATAGCCTTCCAGCTATAGCAATTGGTGTTGAACCTGGCAATGATGATATTCTTAATGAAAAACCTAGAAATGCTAAGGATTCTATCTTAACTAAAGATTTTGTAAAAGCTATTTCACTTGAAGGGCTATTAATTTCTATTTTTACTATAATTGCCTTTATGACAGGACTAAAAACAGGTGATGCTTCTACTGCTAGTACAATGGCATTTGCAACACTTTGCCTTGCTAGATTATTTCATGGTTTTAACTGTAGAGGAAACTTATCAATATTTAAACTTGGACTTAACTCTAATAAGTATAGTATTTTAGCATTTTTATCAGGCTTCATTATGCTTACATTAGTTCTAATTGTTCCACCTTTAAAATCATTATTTGAAGTATCAACACTTTCAATACAACAATTAGGTTTAATATATTTGTTATCATTTATACCAACTTTAATAATTCAAATAAAAAAAGTTATTGTAGATGATAGAAAATTTTCAAAAATTCTTTCTACTGAAAAATCAACAATAAGTTTATAATTTAAAATAGAAGTACTTAAAAAGTACTTCTATTTTTTTGAACTCTCACTCAATCCGTATATTCTTTTACTTTTGTCAATAAGTTCTATTTCATTCAATTTTAACAATCCTTCTATAACATAATTAGTAAACTGTATTTTATTTGTAACACCAACCTTTTTTTTACTCCAAATTACACTTGCTTTTTCGTCTTTTATTAATTCTCTTATTTCAACAGCAGACATTTTCTTGGTTACCTTCATATTTTTCAAAACTTTATTACAACATTTATTATATAGTTTGTCCATAAGATTCATCCCTAACTGTCTATCTTTTATTATTCCTATATATATAAATAACATAGTTACAATCATAATAAGTACAATATATATAATATATTTTATCATTTTAACCTCCCATTATTTTTACTTACCAAGTTTATTTATATTTAATTACTGTATTTTTAATCACTACTTCAATGATATATATCCATTATTAATAAGAATTTTTATATACTCTATTAGTCTTGGAAGTGCTGGTTCTATATCTTCACCATGACTTTCCTTTAATTTTTCTGATATTTCATATACATTATTATGTCCATCACACAATCTCCAAACAGTTGATCCTATTTTCTCTAATTCTATTTTTATAACTTCAGATTTTTTAAAAATTTTATGCATTATCTTCTCAGCAAAAGAATCTCTTTTTATGATTAATACTATACTTTCTCCTGAATCATCCCAATTAATTTTTTCATTTCTAAATGGCACTTTCTCCAATATGTTATCATTCTTAGTTTTTTTCATAACTTCCCTCACCTTTTTATTTTATTTATCTCTTTATAAATTTATAGTTTTAAATTTATAGTTTTATGTCTAATTTCTATATTAAAATGATGAATGAAACATAATTATTCCATTCATCATTTATATTAATCTATGCTTTTATTTTTTGTTTAGACTTTTTATTAGAATTTTTATTTATATCATCATTCATACCTTTTTTCAAAATATATATAAAGCTTAACGCTAATAACAAATATAATATTAATGAACCCAATTGACCTAGTATAGGATTCTTCATTGCCATATCAATATTTGCTATTGCAAATATTGCAAGAACTACACCCATAAGTCCCTCACCTGCAACAAGTCCTGATGCATATAATATACCAGTTTGATTAACAGCTTCTTTTTTATCTTTGTCTTTATTCTTAGTAAGCATATCAAAGCCACCTTTGATAAGTCCACCAAGCATTATTGGTGTTGATAAATGTATTGGTAAATATAAACCTATTGCAACTGGTAATGATGCTACACCTAATATTTCAAATATTATTGATGTCATAACTCCCATAAATACTAAGTTCCAAGGTAAGTTTCCATCCATAATACCTTCTATTATAAGTTTCATTAGCCCAGCTTGTGGTGCTCCAAAATCTTTTGAACCAAAAGTATATGCTTTATCTAATGCAATCATTATAAATCCAACTGATATAGCTGCTGCTACAACACCTATAAGCTCTCCTAATTGTTGCTTCCATGGAGTTGCTCCAACTAAATAACCTGTTTTTAAGTCTTGAGAAGTATCTCCTGCTATTGCTGAAGCTGTACAAATAACTGCACCTATACATAATGCTGATATCATACCTGTTTTTCCATTCATTCCTGTGGCTTTTAATATTATTGTTGTTAATAATAAAGCCGCTATTGTCATTCCTGATATAGGATTTGAAGAACTACCTACAACACCTACAACTCTAGATGAAACTGTAACAAAGAAAAATCCAAATATAACTATCAATATTGCTCCTAATATTCCAACTGGAATTTGTGGAAATGCTGCTATAGCTATTATTGAAATTACAAGTACAATAATTATAAATCTGCTACTTAAGTCTTTATCAGTTCTTTCAACTTGAAGTTGTTTCTCATTACCTTTTGCACCTTTAATTACATCTCTAAATGATGATATTATAGTTGGTAAAGATTTTATTAAACTTATTATTCCACCAGCAGCAACTGCACCTGCTCCTATATATTTTAAATAATTTGACCATATAGCTCCTGCATTTAAATTTTTTATAATATCTTTTGCTGGGAATATAACATCTGTTGCACTACTACCAAAGAAAGTAATCATAGGAATAAAACAAAGCCATCCTAATAATGCTCCAATAAGCATGTATGAAGATATTTTAGGTCCTATAATATAACCTACACCTAAAAGTGCTGGAAGTGTATCCATACCAACTGTTCCATTTGAGAAGTTTGGAATAGTTTTTTCTATTTCTGTTGGAAACATTTTAAATCCATCACCAAATAGTTTGTATAATGCACCAATACCTCCACCTATAAATATCATTTTAGCACTAGACCCATCACCTTCACCTGCAACTAAAATCTCAGCACAAGCTGCACCTTCTGGATAAGGTAATGTTCCATGCTCTTTTACTATTAAATATCTTCTTATAGGTATCATAAATACAACACCTAACACACCACCAACTAATGTTATTATTGTCATTGTAAATGCATTTGGGTCTTCTCCCCATAAAAATAACGCTGGTAATGTAAATATTGCTCCTGCAACTAAAGACTCTCCTGCTGATGCTATTGTTTGCACCATATTGTTTTCTAGTATTGACTTTCTTTTAAGTATAACTCTCACAATTGCCATTGAAATAACAGCAGCTGGAATTGATGCTGAAACAGTCATTCCAATTTTTAAACCTAAATACGCATTTGCAGCACCAAAAATAATACATAAAATAATACCTACAACAACAGATAATACTGTAAATTCCGGAACTATTTTATTAGCCGGAATATATGGAATATACTTTTTCTGCCCATCTTTCAGTCCATATGCCCCTTCTGGTAATCCTTTTTTCATAAATAATCCCCCTTTATGTTTGGTTTAGCCCTGAATATTTTACTCCTATATTTAATTCTATTTTTCTTTATGTATTTATAGTATTAACTAAGTGTAAATTAAGTAAATTTTTACATGAATTTTAATTAATTTAAACTTATAAAAATTAAATTCAGATTTTAACTTAAGTTGATAATAAGTTGTCATGAAATATTTACCACAATTTAATTAAATATATTTAAATTTAATTTTAAAAATAAAAACAATGATAAATTATTTTTTATAATTTATCATTGCTTTTATATTATCTATCCTGTTTTAATACTAATGTTTCTGAAATAGTAGATTTATTTCCTTTCATATCAACTATTTCATAATATATTACTGCATTTTTATTTATACTCGATTTTTTTACACTCTTATCATCAAATTTTACAATTAGATTTTTTTTATCTTTATCAACATCCCATTTTTCTTTTGTTCCATCATTATATTCAATCCAACCTTTTAAAACATAAACTGGTTCACTATAATTAGTAAGTGTAGATTTTGCACTTGTAAATGCACCTTCATCTTCTGAATTATATTCAAACATAATTTCTGCTTCAGGATTTTTACCATCATCTTTTATCTCTCTCTCCAAATAAATGTAAATATTATTTTCTTCTTCTTTTAAAACTATTTTACTTTCATTTATCTTTTTAGTATCATATTCGCTGGCACTAATATCTAACTTATACTCACCTAATGCAATATCTTCAAAACTAAATATACCACTACTATTTGATCTAACTTCTTTGGAAGTTCCCTCTGAATCTATTAATTTTATTTTAGCTGATATTCCTTTTGTGCTACTTTGTTCTGTGTAAAATACTCCCGCTTTATCATTTTCAGTAACTTCTAATACTTTTCCTTTTAATACTATTTTTACTTCTTTAATTTCTTTCATAAAAGCTAAAAACTCGCTTTTTTCACAATCTTTTATATTTATTGTTGCTCCAACATCTTCATATCCATCTCTTTTTAAGTTTATTTCTATTTCATCTTTATTTGTTAAGATTTCAAAAGTCCCATCTCTATTCAATTTTAACTTATCATCATCTGCTTTATTTACTATCTCAACTTTACAATCATCTATAACCTTATTTTCATTTAGCAACTTATCAAAATCCTTGCCATCATTTTTTACCATATCTTTTATTGAATTCTTCTCATATATACTAGCTTCACTTATCAAATTATATTCTTTATTATCATAGGATAATGGTAATTGATACACTTGTCCTTTTATACTATGTTTATAACTTTTAGTTTTTTTGAATGTAAATATATACTCATCTTGTTTATTAAAATCCATTTTTGAAGTTTGAATTGTTGCTGTTTTTTCTTCATTTACCCTTGTAACTGTTAATCCACCAAAGGAATTTTGTATATAATAATAGTTTGGATTACTTCTAGTTAAATCAAATCTATCATCCCCTAATGATGTTTGCTTTGAGAACTCGCCAGTTCCAAATCCAAAACAATATTCCATAGAACACAAATGTGAACCACCTTCTAGTTTTTTAGTTGTTAACCCCTTATTATCCAAGTGTGAAAAAGATGATAAATAAAGATACTTTCCAGTTGCCTTATTTTTTATTGTATAATATGTTCCTGCAAACTTATCATTTTCGAAAAAATTATCACTATCAACCCAACTCAATTCTAAAATCCAACTTTGATATGGATTACCTTCATCTTCTCTTTCTATTATTACATTTTCATCTTTATCACTAGCCAGAACTAAATTTTCACCATCTTTTTCTACTTTAGAATAAATTTTATATTCATCTTCTAATTTATCAAACTTTACAAATGGCATTAAATCATGCGGCATTATATTTCTGTTAAATCCCCATCCATCTTTAGCAAATACAATACTACCAATTGTTATAACACCAATTAATAATGTTAATATTGCTACCACTTTAATCTTTTTTTTCATATAGACCTCCCCCTCGTATATCTATATCAATAATTTTTTAAATTCACCTTCATCTCTATTTTATCATGTTTATTTATATATTCATTTAAAATTTAGTAATACTGTTGTAAATTTATAATTGAAATACCCTTTTAAAAGATTAAATCATTACCTATATAGATTAATATAATTTTCTTTTTTCATTCGTAGCTGAGATTTCAATCTTGGCGGTCTTTGATTTTCATATATATTTTTTAAATAATACATTCAAATAACGTTTTGCAAGAATGAATTCTCGCCTACTGAGGAGCGTGATTTAAATTCACACACATAGGTTAATATAATTTTCTATTTTCCTTCATAGCTGAGATTTCAATCTTGGTGGTCTTTGATTTTCATATATATTTTTTAAATAATACATTTAAATAAAGTTTTGCAAGAATGAATTCTCGCCTACTGAGGAGCGTGATTTAAATTCACCCACATAGGTTAATATAATTTTCTATTTTCCTTCATAGCTGCGATTTCAATCTTGGCGGTCTTTGATTTTAATATATATTTTTTTAATAATACATTCAAATAACGTTTTGCAAGAATGAATTCTCGCCTACTGAGGAGAGTGATTTAAATTTACCTACAAATGAAGTGTATTCAATCTTGTATACGAAAATTAAATTTCACATTAAATAAAAAAACTACAGTCAAATTTAAGTAAATCTAACTGTAGCCAACTTCTATATTATTATAATTCTAATGCTATTTCCATCATATCTGTGAAAGTTTCTTGTCTTTCTTTTGGTGTTGTTTCATCTCCTGTTATTATATGATCTGAAACTGTAAGAATAGATAATGCTTTAGCTCCATGTTTTGCACATAATGTATATAACTCTGCACTCTCCATTTCTATTGCTAATGTTCCGTAATCAATCCATTTTTGAATTCCCATGCCTGTGTCATCATAAAATAAATCACTAGATAATACATTTCCTACTTTTACATTTAAGTTTCTGCTTTTCCCTAAATCATACGCCTTACTTAAAAGTTCAAAGTTAGCACTTGGTGCATAATCCATTCCATTAAATCTTCTTCTATTTATTCCAGAGTTTGTAGATGCGCTTAATGCAAGCACTATATCTCTCACTTTAACATCTTTATTTATCGCTCCACAACTACCTACTCTTATTAACTTTTTAGCTCCATAAAACTGTAAAAGTTCATTTGCATAAATAGATAATGATGGAAGTCCCATACCAGTTCCTTGCACAGAAACTCTCTCACCTTTATAAGTTCCTGTATATCCATACATTCCTCTAACATCATTATAACAAACAGGATTTTCTAAATAAGTCTCTGCAATAAACTTAGCTCTTAGTGGATCTCCTGGTAAAAGAACCTTTTCTGCTATAGAACCTTCTTCAGCCATTATATGTAAGTGTTTTGCCATATCTATTCACTCCTCTTCATGCTTTCAATTTTATTATTTATCTAATATATTATTTTCTTTAATAATTATAACATACATCTATGGGGTTCCAGATTCAAATTTAAAACAACCTCTTTATCAAATGATACTATTAAGCTTATAGTTTATTCTATTGTCATGTTGAGAACCAAGTAAAAAGTAAGAGTGAATAGTGATTGTGAATATCCTCGGGTATTGAAATCCCCGCTACAATGTTTTATTTGTACTTCAAATAAAATTAATATAATATTTATCCATAAAAGGTTCATTTTTGAGAATAAATTCCCCATTATAATATTCTTACTAACCATAGTTTTAATAGTAACTGTAGCTATTACTTGTTCATCGTTAATTGTTGATTCTTGTACTATACTTTGAATTTCTCTTTCTCAACTTAAATAAAAATAATTTCATTTTTCAACTTGGAACACTATAAAAGTTTGAAAGCTTAGGTTGCTTAAAAGAGTATTACTTAGTTTATATTTTGAACTTTCCTATAACTTCTGTTAGACTTTCTGCTAACTCTGCTTGAATTTGTGAATTTTTATCTATACTTTCCATGCTTGTATTTAATGTATTTATCACATCACTTATTTTATTTGTGCTTTCACTAGCTTGTTGTGAAGATGCTGCTACACCTTGAATTGCATCTGCTACACCATTTATTGTTGCACTTATTTCTTCTGTCATCGCAGCTATATCTTCTGACATTTCACTTATGAAATTAGCATCTTCTTCATATTGTGCGCTTACTTCTTCAAATTCATCATAATCTCTAGTTATAGGTCCATCTAAGAATTCTAAAATTCCATTTGCATTTTCTGATAAACTTTTAAATGCATTTTCAACTTTTTCTACAGTGCCTTGAATTGTAGAAACAGTCTCCTTACACTGCTCTGCTAACGATCCAACTTCATTAGCAACTACAGCAAAACCTTTTCCTTGTTCCCCGGCTCTTGCTGCTTCTATTGAAGCATTTAATGCTAAAAGATTTGTTTGCTCTGCTATTTGTGCTATTCCATCTGCCATAACTTTTATTTCATTAACAACTTCCCCATCTTTTATAGCTTTTACTATACCATCTTGCTTTTCATAATAAATTTTTAATGAAACTTTTCTAGAATCATTAATCATGTTTTTAGATTTAATAGCTTTTTCTTTTATCATTATAGCTTTATTACTACCTTCTGTTGACCTTGCTGTTAGTTCCTCTACACTTGAATTAATCTCTTCTACTGATGCTGATATTTCTTCTGTGGCAGCTGTTGCCTCTTGAACTTGTGCTGCAATCTCTGAACTTTCTTCACTTATATCTTCGAATTTTCCTGTTATATTCTCTATATTATCTGATAATCTATTACTTTCATCTGTTAATTCTGTAGATTTATTATCTAAAACACTAACTATATCACGCATATTTTCTCTAATATTTTTTAGTGCTGTTGCAACTTCGCCAAACTCATCTTTATTCTTTATAGTAACATCATAATTTAAATTATAATGAGCTAATTCATTTGCAAACTTTTTCATGCTTTCTAATGGCTTCTTAATATCATAAATAATTCTTATAGCCATTAGTACTGATATTACTAATCCTATAAATGACATTAAAAATACTTGAAACTTACTTGATTTAGTTATTTTTTCAGCCTCTATCTGTAATTTTTCTGTATTAGCATCATTTAATTCAACTAATTTATCTGCTGCTAACACTAAGTTATTTTTTATTTCTTGATAACTTATGTACATTTCATTAATATTTTTTGTACTATCTTTTTTTACATTAGCTGAAATTTCATCTATTTTAGATTTGTAACTATCATACTGAGTGACAAAAACATTATATATTTCTTCTTCGCCTTCTAAAAATTCACCACTTGTATCCTCATCATCATAAATTTCAAAAGCTTTTTTTAAATTACTTAATGATTGTTGAATTTTCTTATTTTGATTTTCAAAATCTGATTTATCTTTTAAATTTATTTCTGAAAATGTGCAACTTATATCATATATATTTTTTTGAATATCTTTTAATGATATATTTCCATTATCATTGATTTGAATTTGTTTATGAATTTCATTTACAATTTTTAGTTCCCTACTAGATGTATATCCTATTATAAATATAAAGAGAACTATTATTGAAAATGAAACTACAAGCTTTACACCTACTTTTTTATTTCTCATAACTACCGTCCTATTCTTTATTCTCACAAAAAAGACTAGAATAATAATTTCACCCTAGCCTTTTATATAATACTTAAAATATAAACTACTCTTTTAAGCAACCTAAGCTTTCAATAGAATTTTAGTTAAAGTCTACTTTATAAATTTATCCCTCCTTACAATGCTATATTTAAATCTTTATTTCCCTCTCTTATAATCTCGAAGTTTCCTAAAAGTTCTTCAATATTTTGTTTAATTTTCCTATTAATTTAAATGTTTTTTCAGTACCTTCTTAATATACTTTTATTAGTGTTTATGTCACATTTTATCATTTAGTAGTACATATTTCAAATTCCTATATTTCATTGTAAAAAAAGCTTTAAAAAAGTTTATTAACTTTTTTAAAGCTTTTTTTATTTGCTTTTAATATTTTTATTATATGGTGCATAACCAATTTTTCTTATTATAGGCATGGTTTTTACTGCCACCACTGAAGTTATTATGCTAAGTAAAATATCTCCTCCTAAACATACTATAGCACCGGACCAAATAGCTGTCATTATCCCAAAATTTGAAGTTCCTAAATACAAATTTTTTATAAGATATAAATGCACTACCCCAAAAAGATATACAAAAAATAATCCTATAAGTATCGAACATAATGAATTTTTTATAGTCAATACTTTAATCTTCTCTGTTATTTTTCCTATAACATATGCTGCTACAATAAATCCAATCAAATATCCAAAAGTCGGTTTTAATATATATCCAATTCCCCCACCTTGTGTGAATACAGGTACTCCTAATAATCCAATAAGTACATACAATAACTGCGATAAAGCCCCTAGTTTAGCACCTAATAATATTCCTGCAAATGCACAAAATAAAAATTGAAGTGTAAATGGAACTACAGGTATTGGTATTGTTATAAATGCACCTATAGCTGTCAATGCTGTAAATAATGATACTAATATTAAATTTCTCGTCTTATACATTAGGTTCACTCCCCCAACCTTATATTTTCTTAAATAAGTATACATAGAAACATTATATTTGTAAACCTATTTTTAAAATAGGTTTACCTTTCAAATAAAAAAAGTGCTGTTAAAAACAACACTTTAAGTTCTCTAATAATATTTTTATAACTTATTAACTTCTCTCTCAATTCGTTCTAATGCATCTTTAATAATTTCTCTACTTGTAGCTATATTCATTCTTTGGAACATTTCACCTTTAATCCCAAACATACTACCATCATTAAATCCAACTTTACATTTTTTCACAAAGAAATCTTTTAAATCTGAAGCATTCATATTTAAATTTGTACAATCTAACCATAATAAATATGTACCTTCTGGTTTTACTAGTTTAATTTTAGGTATTCTTTTTTCAAAAAAATCTATAGTAAACTTAAGATTTTCAGTTAAATATTCCATAAGTCCATTATACCATTCTTCTCCATTTGAATAAGCTGCTTCCTGTGCTATAGCTCCAAAAACGTTTGGTTCATGTACACAATGCTTATCTAATTGAATATCAAACTCTTTTCTTAGTTTTTCATTTTTTATAATTATATTTGCAGTTTGAAGTCCTGCTATATTAAATGTTTTATTAGGAGCAGTACATATTATCGAATTCTCAGCAAATTCATCACTTATAGAACTAAATACTGTATGCTTATAAGGTTTATATATTATATCTGCATGTATTTCATCTGAAACTATTAAAACATTATGCTTTATACATATATCTCCTAATTTTTTCAATTCATCTTTAGTCCATACTCTTCCAACTGGATTATGTGGACTACAAAGTATTATCATTCTTGTCCTATCAGTTATTATGCTTTCTAAGTTTTCAAAATCCATCTCATATTTTTCGCCATCATATATTAATGGATTTTCTATAACTTGACACCCATTATTTTTTACTAGTTTATAAAATGGATGATATACTGGTGTTTGAAGTATTACTTCATCTCCCAGCTTTGTATATGCAGCAATTATGCTATTTACACCAGGTACTACTCCTGGAGAAAATTTAATCCACTCTTTTTCTACATTCCAATCAAATCTTTTTTTAAACCAACTTATTACTGCATCATAGTATGAATTAGGTGTAAATGTATATCCTAAAACTGAATGTTCTAGTCTTTCTTGTATAGCCTTAACTATTGATGGTTCTATTTCAAAATCCATATCAGCTATCCACATTGGAATAACTTCTTCACATCCATAAAGTTCTTTAACTGTATCCCACTTAATACAATTGCTATTGCTTCTATCAACTCTTTTTTCAAAACTGTACATAATTATATTTATCCTCCACATATGTTGAATTAATTAAATAAAAGATTGCTAATGATTTTTATTATACAATTAAAAATTTTTGCAATTTTATCCCTTTTAATTATATACTATCTACTTTTTCAATCATTAACAACCTTAATTAGTATTTAAAATTTCTATAAATAATTCATTTCCTATTTGTTATCTTTTATTGTTTTCTCTGCATAGGTTCTAGTTACAATTTTATCATATGGAGCTTTCTTATCTAGTTCACCTGCTTTTTCCATAACTTCCATAAGTCTATCTAAACTCTTTTCTTCAAGTATTGGATTTTCACACCATGCATCTATTGATTTATATCTATTTACAACTGTAATTAAATCATCCATTTTTATATCTTTAAAAAATGGTGCTATTGATTTTGCTATTTCTTCTGCACTGTGAGTTTTTACATATTGTTGGCCTTTATAAACTGCATTTGTAAATTTTTGAATTAAATCTTTATTTTTATCAATATATTTATTAGTTGCTGAATAAGCTGTATATGGAATTTCACCTGATGCTTCTCCTATAGATGCTACAATGTAACCTTTACCCTCTTTTTCCATTGCAGTAGCTGATGGTTCAAACAATGTAACATAATCTCCTTCTCCTGCTGTAAATGAACCTGCCATAACATTAAATTGTATATCTGTTCTTACATTAGCCTCATCTTTCCCTGTTCCTATTTTAATGCCATTATCTTTTATAGTGTATTCTAATGTCATTTCAGGCACTCCACCTTTTCTTCCGCCAAGTATTTCTTTTCCTTTTAAATTTTCAAAGTTAAATTTATCTTCCTTTTGTCTACCAACTAAAAAGCTTCCATCTCTTTTGGTAAGTTGAGCAAAGTTTATAGCATAATTATCGCTTCCTTTGTTATAAACATATATTGATGCTTCTGGTCCCATAAGTCCTATTTGAACTTCCCCAGATACCAATGCGGCCATAGTCTTATCTGCTCCTTGTGCTGCCATTAACTCAATATCTATACCTTGCTCTTTAAAAAAGCCTTCATTTATTGCAACATATTGTGGTGCATAAAATACAGAGTGAGTAACTTCTGCTAATTTAATTTTAGTTAACTTATCATTTGACTTGCTACATCCTGAAAAAATAAGCGTACACATAAATAAACTAGTTATTATAGCTGTCAGCTTCTTGAATTTCTTCATTTTTATACTCCTTTTTATTGCTCTTATAATATTTAAATCAAAATATTTAGGTTATACATTTATTTTTTAATAATATAAATTTAAAATTTAATTTCTATTAATTGTTTTCTACATTTTGTCTTGCTCTATAAACTTTTTCAATTACATTAACAATTTCATACATAATAAGCGCACATATAGCTAGTACAACTACTCCCATCATAACTAAATCTAATTTAAATACCTGACCTCCATATACTATTAGATATCCTATACCATACCGTGATACTAAAAATTCTCCAACTATTACGCCTACCCATGACATTCCAATATTTATTTTTACTATATTTATTATATTGCCTATATTAGATGGCATTATAAGCTTTGTTAATATTTGTCCTTTTGTAGCCCCAAAACTTCTAAGCATTTTCACTTTTTCTTCATCTACATTTATAAAATAATTGTATGCTGATAATATTGTTGTAACAACTGAAATTGTTATAGCTATTACAACTATTCCTTTTATACCAGCCCCTGCCCAAACAATAAGAATTGGTGCTAATGCAGTTTTAGGAAGTGCATTTAATACAACTAAAAATGGATCTAATATTTTTGCAACTGTTTTAGAACACCAAAGAAGTATTGCAATTATAATACCCAGTATAGTTCCTATTGTAAATCCTAGTACAGTCTCCCATACAGATATACCTATATGCCTAAATAGCTCACCATTGCCCATATATTCCTTAAAAAGAACCCAAATATCTGAAGGTTTACTAAATAGAAATGTATCTACAACTCCAATTCTCGCCAGTATCTCCCATTGAACTAAAAATATTATTAAAATAGCTATTTGCCAAAAAAGTATCTTTATTTTTTTTGTTTTTCTTTCTTTTAGATATTTCTCATATCCAGATAAGGAACTATTATTCTTTTTCATTTACATCAAGCTCCTTCCATAGTGTATCAAAATAATCTTTAAACTCTGGTGCTTTTCTTGCGGTTAATGGTGTTTTTTCATCTTTAACTGTAAGGTTTATATCATGTATTGCCTTTATATTTGCAGGTCTCCTTGATAATACAGCAACAGAATCTGCCATAGATATTGCCTCTGATATATCATGTGTTACTAATATAGTAGTTTTCTTTTCATTTTGTATAATCTTATATATATCATCGCTAACTAACAATCTTGTTTGATAATCTAATGCCGAAAACGGCTCATCTAAAAGTAATATATCAGGATCAACAGATAGTGTTCTTATAAGTGCAACTCTTTGCCTCATTCCTCCTGATAATTCTCTTGGATAGTTATTTCTAAAATCCCAAAGATCATATATTCTAAGAAGATGTTCTATTTTCTTCATGGCTTCATTATTTAATTTATTTTGTATTTCAAGTCCAATTGTTATATTATTCATTATAGTTCTCCACTCTAGCAAATTGTCTCTTTGAAACATATATCCAATTTTACCTTTTATATCTATTTCACCTGATGTTGGTTTAAGTAAACCACTTAAAATGTTAAGCATTGTAGATTTTCCACTACCCGATGGTCCCAAAAGTGCTAATATCTTCCCTTCTTCTAGTGAAAAACTTAAATCCTTTAAAACATTTAATTCACCTTCCAATGTATAAAAAGTCATATTTATATTGTTAACATCCACAATAGAGGACATAAATTTCACCCCCATATTATAGGATCCCAATTTAACTTTTGAATTCTATTTTTTAAAAATTAATATAAGTTTCCAAAATAATTTTAATTTATACATTTAATAATTAATATTTATTAATTTATATTTGGAACCAGCTAAAACTTAATAGTTGAAATTTAAATAACTCAAAATATTATATTGTTTTCCTATGACTTAAATAATATTACCTATATACATATATTATTTAAATATTACATAATTTGTGATGATTTATTTGTTATTTTTTATATTTATAAATATTTTTGTAAAAAAATAACCTAAAATTGTACATTGAAAATAATTTATAAATTTCCATAAAAAAATAGACTATAGAAATCTTCCATAGTCTATTTTGTATTCTTAAAAGGATTTTTCCCTTTGAATATTTCTTGAAAAAAATATATAACTTTTGCTACTTTAAAAAGTATGTCATTACTTTTAGAAATAGCAAACTTTTTACCCATAGCTTTTCCACCAACTGTCATTGCCGCAATTATAGCACTCACTAATGCACTCACTAATATTTGATTTAACCCTCTATTAGTTTCCAGTATTTTTGCAACAATTACAACACCTACAGATCCACTTATAATTCCTGCAACGTCACCTACAACGTCATTACAAAAATTTGAAACTTTACTTGCATTTCTTATTAATTTTACAACTACTTTTGCACCTTTTATCTTTTTTGCAGCCATTGCATGGAAAGGTGTTTCATCTCCAGCTGTAACTGCTGTACCTATAATATCAAATATAACTCCTAATAATATTATTACAAATAATATCATTAATGCTACTACTACATTAACTTGAGACAATGTTGATTCTGATATTAACGAAACAGTTCCACTTATCATAAAAGTAGTTATAACAATAATTATAAGCCACCCTCGATCACTTTTATCCTTTTTCATAGCTTTACCTTTTTTACTCGACGACCCCAATTATATCCTCCTAAAAAATTAATAAGTTTTAATATAAGTATATACATTAAAACTTTATCTTTATATATTGTAATCTATTTTCAATTTTATATTCATAATTCAAATTATATTTGTATATCTATGTTTATACATGAAATAGTGGTAGCATATTAAGTTAATTTTGCAGCTTAGGTCTAGCAGGATTTCCCATAAAGTAACTAAGATGTCGCCATCTCAGCAGTTTCCTTTTAATACCTTATCTATAGCATTACTACTATAGGGCTAGATTGCCACTTAGTCTGCACCTTAATCCCTAATATGCCTTATTTCTAAACAGCCTAGGAGATTTCCTCAACAGTTGGATATCTTTTTATCCTCTTTTGCAATATAGGTTTCAGTAAGCAATAAGTACTATCTCTTGGCCTAAGAAATAATACCTCCTCTATTACCTCCCCCTATATCACTCAAGGCAAGCTACTCTGCACATAGCTAAGTTTACCACATTGCAGGTTTAATCCATTGCCGTACTTTAGATATCTCTCCTAAAGCACATACAATGGTCTCCACGGAAGTAGGAGTCAATTTCACATGCCTTTGTGATTGTCCCACAACCTTAACTCCCAGCACCAGCCCAAAACTGGGCGTCTCAAGCCAGCACCAGGAACTTCATCGATATGCTCTTCAACGGATTTTTAGCCCCGTCCTCAAAGATATTTACCTGACTAGGATACTGCACCACTTATTCTGTTAAGATATACTATACGGTGTTTTCATTTAAAAGTAAATATCTTAAAAAGTTCAATTTAACTCAAAATAAACTCTTTTAAATAACTAAATTCTTCAATCATCTTAAATCACATTGTAGATAACTAGCACTTCTATTTTTAAATTCTACACTATTATATATCTCTATTACTTAATTAATTTTGCTGAATTTTAAAATATTACCATATATATATGTGTAATTTGTTATAAACTTATCCATATTGTTATAATACCTTCCACTTCCCCCTTGTTGTAGATTTTAAGATTACAATTTTATTTTTATGAAATCGTAATCTTAAAATTTCTATTTATTATATAATGCGTTAGTAGAATTTATTAGCTCATCTATATCTTTACCTTCACCTTCAAATTCAATTACATTTTTCATTCCTTTTACACATATGCATCCAACCGACATAATAAAACTTAATGAAAATAATATAAGTATTGCCATTTTTATGGAAATAATTTCTCCTAGAACACCACCAATCAATGAACCTAGTGGCATTAATCCCATACATAATGCATTATTTATCCCATTAACCTTTCCTCTTATATCTTTTGGAATAATCATCATTGTAGCGCTATTAAATATAGTGTTGAATATTACATTTAGAAATGCACTTAAAAAAAGGACTATTAAGATAATATTATAATTTCTAATTAATGAAGTTGTAGAAAATCCAAGTGTACATAGGACTATAGACATTCTATATAGCTTATATTTTATATCTTTATTTAAGTTTAATATAGACAATAATATGCTTCCGCTCATCATTCCTATAGCAAGAATAGTCATCGCAAATCCGTATCTTTTAGGTCCTAAAAACGATGTTTGCTTAAAATAAGGTACTAATAAAATTAATGCACCTTGAAAAAATAAATTTATTCCACATGCAAATATAAACACATTTCTGAATGCCTTAAAACTCCATATGAACTTAAATCCTTCTTTAAAATCTTCTTTGAATGTAGCATCTACATTTTTTCTTTCTATTCTAGGTATTTTCATAAACATTTCTGTAAAAGCTGAAAATATATATGAAATTCCATTAAATAGAAACATATATGGTGCTCCTATTGTTACATATAATATTCCCCCTATTGCATTTCCAAGCATGTCCATTCCAGATTGTGCAATGCTTGTTACTGAATTTGCTTTGACTATTTTAGATTTATGAACTATATCTGGTTTTACTGACAACACAGCTGGATTAAAAAATGCTGAACATAATCCATTAGTTATCCCAACTATAAACACCATCCAAACTTCAATAAATTCTAACAAAGCTGCAACTCCAACAAATGTTACAAATATACCTCTTATAAAATCCGTTAAAACAATAATTTTCTTTCTATCCCATCGATCTACAAACACACCTGCAAAAGGACCAAGTATTACTCTTGGTAACATGGTTAGTGCTGCCAACGTCCCCATAAGTGCTGTAGATTTTGTAACATCAAAAATCCAAAATTCTAGTGCTATAGCATATAAAACATCTCCTAATACAGAAACTAATTGACCTTGCCATAATAAAAAGAAATTTTTATTCCAAAGTTTTATATTTTTTTCCTTAACAATTTCTACCTCTCCCATTTTTGCCCCCTATTTACTTATAATTAAGCTTTAATATCCACTTATACCTTCTTGTCTACATTTATTGTCTACTTTATTAAAAATAAATATTCCCAATGCTAAAAAAATAAACATCATAAATATCAATATAACAAATTGATATTTTAAATCTATTATTGGATTTACTCCAATAATTAAAGCT
This sequence comes from Clostridium amazonense, assembly GCF_056431285.1. Classification (NCBI taxonomy): domain Bacteria; kingdom Bacillati; phylum Bacillota; class Clostridia; order Eubacteriales; family Clostridiaceae; genus Clostridium; species Clostridium amazonense. The sequence goes on from NZ_JBWKMH010000033.1 coordinate 1,044,058, forward strand.
CTTACACTATCATTCATATATGTTAATGGTAATACAAAACTTATAATCAATAGTGCTTTGGGGAATATTTCGATTGGAAATGCTGTGCCTGAAAATCCTTGCATTAAACCACTTGATACATCAACAACAGTGTTAGCATTTTTTAGTATTAATACTATACTTCCTATAATTAATCCTATTCCTATATATGAAATTATTCCTGGTATTATAAATATTAAAGATTTTAAAATTCCATGAGTCACATTAATATTAAATGCAAAATAGCAAACTGTCATTGTAAGTACTATTTCTATTGTTGCCATTATAAATTCAAATAGAATATTTGAAATCATAAGAACTACCCTGCTAACAGGCATTGTATAATTTGACTCTAAAACACCATCCCACATTTCTTCTTTCAAACTAAAACCTGCTCCCCACATAGCTGCTGTTAAATATGATGCGAGTACAAACCCTAATACTATAAATTCCATATAATTATCTGAACCCGTCATTTGCTTAAAAGAACTACCATTTCCAAACACCTTATTCATAAAATAATATGGTGTTAACCATATTATGGGTTGAAGTATTACACTCAATATATTCAATGGATATCTAAAATAAATTTTCATTTTAATTATTATCTTTTGTTTTATAACTTTTAAAATATGATTAAAATCCATGATACCCCCCTTAAAATCTAGATAATGATCCTTCTACTCTAACTTTTCTTTCTACAAAATAAAAAGATATTCTTCCAATAATTATATATATAATTCCTATTAATAAACATTTAATCAAATCTTCTTTTACTCCTGAGATTCCTAAACCATTAATCATAATCCCTCTTGCTGCTTCAATTCCAAAGGTAAAAGATAAACATTTTGAAACCCCTTGTAATACATTAGGCATAATTATTATTGGAAAACTTATTCCACAAAGAGCCATTACTAATCCTCTTACTAACATTACTGCTACATTAGCTTCTTTAACCCAAAGTACTAAACATGAGAATATTGCCCCAATTCCTATTACTCCTGGAAGTAATACTATAAAAATTACTATCCATTCTAATATTCCACCTTGAAATTGTGTTCCATATAAAATCTTATATTCCAAAAGGCTTACTAAAACATAAAGTGCTGAACGTATTACTGTTATAGATGCACCACCTAATAAAATATCAAATTTCTTTATAGGACATATCCACAACGATTCCAATGTTCCTTTTTTTTGTTCTTGTCTTAAAAAAGTTCCAAAACTCCACATGGTCATATTTACCCACATATATACCATACTTCCAATTAATATGAAGCTTTTATAATCAGTAGTTCCTGTTAATGCTTCAAAATTTTTAAGTCCACTGCCATCTTTTCCTGCCAATGCTACGGCACTTAATATATATATAAGTGGAAATATAACTGGCCAAATAAGCATATTTATTATCCAATCTTTATATCTAATAAGTTCTAAGAATTCCTTTTTTCCTATATTTTTTATAGTTTTTATTCTATACATTTAAAACACCTACTCTCTTAAAGCTTTTCCAGTAAGCTTTATAAATACATCTTCTAGAGAAGGTTTTAATACATTCATATTTTTTATACTTAAGTTTTCTTTAGTTACTATATTTATTATTTCTTGAACTATTTCATTTCCATCAGTATGGTGAATTAAAATCTCATAATTCCCCGTATCTTCTAAATAATTTTTTAAAACATTTTCCACATAAGCTATTTTTTTTAAATTTTCAACTGTATTTGTATTAATTTTATCAACTTCTAGTTTAATAATCTTAACTTTACTAACTTCTTCTTTTAATTTTTCACTTGTGTCTAATGCAATAACTTTTCCATTATCAATTATTGCTATTCTATCGCATAGATAATCTGCTTCTTCCATATAATGAGTTGTAAGTAATATTGTTTTTCCCTCTTCTTTCAATTTCATAATTATTTCTCTTAAATTTAATGCTGATTGAGGATCTAATCCTAATGTAGGTTCATCTAAAAGAACTACTGGTGCATTAGGTATAAGTGCTTTACCTAGCGCAACTTTTTGTTTCATTCCAGTAGAAAATTTTTCCACAGTTACATCAGCTTTATCAATAATTCCTAGCTTTGTTAGTATTTCTTCTGTACGTATTTTAGCTTCTTTAGTTGATAATCCATATAAATTTCCGAAATATTCTAAATTTTCTCTAGCTGTTAATTTCCAATATACACTTCTATCGCCAGCTAACACACTTCCAATTTGGGCTAATGCTTTAATTTGTTTTTTATCTGTATCTACACCATTTACTAAAACAGTCCCGGATGTAGGTTTTAAAAGCCCCATTATCATTTTTATAACTGTAGTTTTTCCTGCACCATTAGGTCCTAAAAGCCCAAATATTTCACCCTTATTAATTTCAAAACTTACACCTTTTACTGCCTTAAACTCAGTTTTTTCTACTACCCTAAAAAATTTTTTCTTTTTTATTATAAATGTTTTTTTTACATCTTTAACTTCTACAATTTTCTCCATACCCCAGTACCCCTTTAACTGATTGTTAAATTACTATTTTCACATGATCCCCCTCTTTTGATTCCACATCTACTATTGTCATTCCCTTACAAGTTCTATTTAACTTTCTAAATGCACGTTTTAATTCTCTACTATCCATGTTTTCAAATACTTTATTTAAATCTTCATTGATATTTTTTTTACTTGCTTTGCCTGCAATACTTATTCCTAATCCAATAAAACACATAGGAATAGGGATTTTGAAACCCCTATGTCCACTTTCTTTAATAGTAATCCACATATTTTTCACCCTTTTAATAAACATTATTTATATTTCTATTTTATTTCTACTATAACAAAGTCCCCATCAGCGCTTTCAACTTCTACAATTCTTCCGCAAACACCATTTTCAATAGCTTGTTTTATAACTTCCATATCCACTTTATCATCTAATTCCTTCATACTTGGCATTTTATTAGTGGCATCTAATATTGTTTTTATAAAACTTATAGGTATTTTTACCTTTACTTTATCTCCATCTCCTGACATTACAAAAACATATAGCATCATTTCACCATTTTTTGGTGTTTCCTCTAAAAATTTTTGTGCTGCATCACTAATTTCCTCTTTTGAAAAAGCTTTCTCATTTTTTTTAGGTTTATCATTTTCTATAATTAATTCTTCACCATTATTTAAAGCATCTATAAGCTTTGCAGCTGCTTCTGAATCTATTTTCCCATCTTCAACCATCTTTAATATTCTCATTACTTCTGATTTCATTTTATTCTCTCCCTTATATATAAATTTTTACTTTAACAAATTCATAGCCTCTTCAGGTGTTATTTCACCCTTTTCTAACATATCTAAAATCTTGTTATTATCATTTAAAGATTTCTTTTCACTACTTTTATCTATATCATTTTTTTCTAAGTTTAAATTTTCTATAACATCGTCTAATTTACCTCTTACTGTTGGATATGATATACCTAATTCCTTTTCTACATCTTTTATACTTCCTCTACACTTTAAAAATACTTCTACAAATTCTAACTGTTCCTTTGAAAGACTTTCAAACTTAGAAAACGAAAATTCATTTTCTATAACTGTATTACATTTGCTACATTTTAATTTCATTATCTTAAGCTTTTCATTGCATACTGGACATTTACTTAGTACTTTATACATTATTTCTTCCTCCTTAATAAATATTATATGCTTCTCTTTAACTTTTGTAAACATAATTATAAATAAAATTAATTTTTATATTAATTTTATTTATTTATGTTGTTATTAAAATAAATATTTTTAATTGTTATATTAATTTTTCTTTTATTTCACTAATTTTTTCATTTATACTTATCTCTTTAAGAATATTATAATCATCTAGTAAAATAACATCTCCGCAATATAAAAATATCATTTTTTCATCACATTCTTTTATCTTTGCTATTACCAAATTATAATCTTTCTCCTTAATTTCCTTTTCTATATCTTTTAGTTTTTTTATTATTTCTACACTTCTCTGTACTTTAACATTACTCACAGTTATTAACATTTCAAATATATTTAATACTACTGTATCGTAAAAATTATACTTTTCTTTTTCTCCAAAATTATATTTATATAATTGCATTGCACCTACTGAAATTATATTTTCTCTTATGAGTCTATCTTCGTCTATAATTACTTCATTGAAGTTTGGTGAAAACATACTAGCAAGTTCATCTAATGATACTTCATCTTTAAGTTCTATAATTTTTTCAACTCTTTCTAACACTTTATCCTTTGGTAAAAACGTCTCCTGTCCTGTAAATGTAGCTGTTTTTATAAACCATTCTTCTGGTATTAACTTTTTTCTTTTCCATCTATATAACTGTCCATAAGAGATACCTGTTAACTCTAATAATTCTTTTTTAGAAATTAATTTTTCACTCATACTAACCTCTCCTTCTCAAATGTGATACTAACGATATTGCAGTTTATTACTATATTTATATTTGAAACTAATTAATAATTAATTGTTAATCTTTTATAGCACCTTCGTAGCTGAGGTTTTAACCTTGGCGGTCTTTGATTTCCACACTGACCTAAGTCCAGGTAGAATGAATTCCACCCTACGTTTAAATCAATAATTTTATGATTTTAAAAATACCAACATGTAATATAGGGAAACAAGCTCGAATTCAAAACTATTTTTAAAGCTGTAAATATATTGCTTTCAAAAGAAATACTTAGTATAAAATGATTCCGAGCTAGTCTCACTCTTAAGGGTATCCAAGTTTTGGAACTAATAATTATGAAGATGAACTTGGAACCCTATAGCAAGAATGAATTCTCGCCTACAGAGATTTGGGACAAGTTATCATTTATTCCCTTTGTAGCTGAGACTTCAGTTTTATCCTTCATCATTAATTGTTAATTTTATATAACACTTTAATTTGCTTTTTCTCAACTAAAACCTGAATAACTTAATATTTTAGCTTGTTTCCCTATATTATACACCTTTATAACAAAACATTGTTCTATTATTTATTTGTTTTAAAAATTTAACATAAAAAAGAAAAGAGATTTCATTAATTTAATCTCTTTTCTTTTTGTATTATTATTTTCTTAATTGTACTTTTATATATTTTTTAGATGTAAATACATAAAATAATATATATATTATTAAAAATAAAACTACTGTAAGTATAGTTGGTATAATTATATTACATTTCATGATATCACTTAAAACTTTTATAGCTACTAAACTATGAATTGTTCCAAGTAGTACAGGTAACCCGAAGAATATTCCAACTTGCTTATATACAGATTTTTTTAATTCTTCTTCATTTAAACCCATTTTTTGAAGTGAATCATATTTAATTTTATCCATATCTGCATCACCTAAACATTTAAAATGCATTATACTTCCAATAGAAATAACAAATACTATTGCTAGAAAACTTCCTATAAAATATACTGTTGCTGAAAAATCATATTTTGTAGCATCTGCTATATATGATGTGTAAAATGGGAAATTTCCCATTTCAGTATAAAATGCTTGTTCTCCTAAGCTTAGCAAATCATTGGTTATTTTTTCGGTATCATTAAAACTCTCAAGCATTACTCCATGATAGTATGCTTTGTTATAAGCACTCTTAATTTCATCATACTTTTCATCATTTATTAAAATTACAGGTGAATCCACTATACTTCCAATAAATGGTGCACTCATCTCTGTTATTACATTAAGCTCTTCATTTCCTGTACTAATTTTCTTTAATGGTTCTGAAAGTGACATTGATACACCTGGTCTCCATAAAAATATACACTCATCATTATTTAATTTGTATTTCAAATTACTTTTAGCACTTTTAATTTCAAGCTTTTCTATACCATTTTTCAAATCTGAATATTTTCCTATAACTATTGAATTTTCTGTTTTATTAATTTTACCTTTAAATAATATCTCAAACTTATTTTCATAAAGTTTATTATTATTTTCTTCTACAACTTTATTTATTTTTTCATTTTCATTTTCATCATTAGTTAAATAACTAACTGCATATGGAACCTCTGTTCTGTAATTTTGTTTCATAAAATATTTCTGTGAATATACTGTTCCAAAAGCAGTCATTGCACTGGTAACTAAGATAGTAACAGCAGCTAATGTTTTGTAATTATTTTTTATTCTAAAAATTATATTAGAATAACTTATTATATTTACACCTTTATAGAGAATTTTTTTATTTTTTATAATGCTTTGAATTACCAATGGGAAAAATCCATAAAAAACCAAGTATGTGCTTGTAATTGTTCCAACTACTGCGATTATTATGGCACAATTCATACCAATCCTTAATTTGTTTGCATTTATTATTTGAAAATATGATAATAGCAATAATATTATCCCTAAAGTTCCCACCACATAGCTTTTTTTAGGTATTTTTTCATCTATCTTAGAATAATTTATAAGTTCTATTGTGCTACTTTTTACTATTAAAAAATACTCTTTTATAAAAACAACACTTAATATGACAAAAAATATGATTGAAGTTTCTATAATAGCTTTGCTATTTATAGTAAACTTAATTACATTGTCAATCATAGCTACTTTTGTAAGCGCCATAAGAAATACTTTGTTAGTTATAATTCCTATGATAAGACCTATGCCTAATGATAAAACACCTACTAATAGCCCTTCTCCGGCAAATATCAATGCTATTTTACTATTTTCTATACCCATAAATGTATATATACCAAATTCTTTTTTTCTTCTATCTATAAAAAACTTGCTAGAATAGTTTATAAAAAACATAAAAAATAATATCAATATCATTGACGCTGACATGGATGCGCCTTGAGCAACTAAATGAGCATCCATGTTGCTGCTAAATTCTTTTGAGCAATAAATTGATACAAAATTATAAAATACTACTACTGAAAAAATCATAGCAAACAAATATAATGCATAATTTTTTATATTCTGTTTTAAGTTCATCATGGAAAGTTTAAAAGAGTTCACTTATATCGCCTCCCATAGATGAAAGTAAATTCATTATTCTATTGAAAAATTCTTTTCTAGATTTTCCTCTATCTAAGTTAGCATGTATTTTACCATCTTTTATAAATAGTATCCTTTTTGAATAACTTGCACAAAATGAATCATGAGTTACCATAATTATAGTAGTTTTAAATTCTTCATTCATTTTTGATAAACAAGCCATAAGCTCTGATGCTGATTTAGAATCTAATGCTCCAGTTGGTTCGTCCGCAAATATTACTGATGGTGATGTTATAAGTGCTCTTGTTGCTGCTACTCTTTGCTTTTGACCACCCGATAATTCATATGGATATTTTTTTAGTTGTTTTTCTATTCCAAAAAATTCAGCAAGATCTTTAACCTTTTTTTCTATTTCATCACTATTCATTTTTGATAATGCTAAAGGTAATGCTATGTTATCTTCTATAGTCATACTATCTAATAAATTATAGTCTTGAAATATGAATCCTATATTATCTCTTCTAAATTTAGAAAGTTCCTTGTTTTTCATATTAACTATACTTTTATTTTCATAATAAATTTCGCCAGCTGTAGGTACATCTATAGTTGACAATACATTTAAGAGTGTAGTTTTCCCTGCTCCTGAAGGACCCATTATACCTAAAAATTCACCTTTTTTAACCTCTAAATCTATACCATCTAACGCATCATACATAATTCCTCTTGTTCCATATTGCTTTTTCAAATTACTGGCTTTTAATACTATTTCCATAATCGTACCTCCTTTTTCTTATACTTATATTTTAAAGGGATACTCATCTTCAAGCCATCACTTTAGCTAACAAATTATCTATCTAAAGTTACATTTGTGTAAGATTAAAATAATCTGAAATATTATAAAAACCTATTGTAAATCTTGTATACCTATTAACCTCTGAACTAACGTATAAATCATGATTTAATTTATTACAAATCATTTTAGATATATAAAGACCCATACCTGTAGATTTAGCTATTTTTCTGCCATTATTCCCCGTAAAACCTTTATAGAAAATTCTATTTAAATCTTCACTTTCTATTCCTCTTCCATTGTCTTCTATAAATAAGTGTATTCCTTTATCATTTTTTTCTGCTGCAATAGTTATTTTTCCATCGTCTTTTATATATTTACAACTATTGTTTATAATTTGTTCAATTACATAAATAATCCACTTTCTATCTGTTAAAACTTCAAAATTTAATTCATATATATCTAATTCTATTTTATTATATATTATTAAAACTTTATTTTTCTTTATAACTTCATTTATAATGCTTTTTAAATTAACATATTCTATTTTAAAATCTTCACTATATGAAGATGCTCTACTTATATATAAAGCTTGATCTATTAAAAATTTTACCCGTTCAACTTCAATCCTCAATTTTTTACAAGCTTCATAATCTAAAAAGTTGTCTTCCATATCCTTTATAACTAATTCTAAAACTGATATTGGTATTTTTATTTGATGTACCCAATTAGTAATATAATCTATTACATCATCTTGTGATTTTCGTAATTCTAAGTTTTTATTTTCATTTAATATTTCTGTTGTTCTCATAAATTCTAAATTTATTTCATCTTTTATTGTTTTATATTTTAAGTTATCATAATAGCTTAATAATGTATCTTTATTCTGATTTAATTCTTTTATATGTTTATGCCATTTATAAAAATCAATAGCATATATACTTAAAAATGCAGCTATCATTAAAAAATTCAGATAATATGTCTCTGTACCTTCTAAATCTATAATAGGACTTAAGTAAATAACTAAATTTACTATTATAAAGTTACATAAAAAATATATTATATTTATATATTTTTCTCTTATATATTTAAAAAACATATTATTCCACCATATATCCTTGAGATTTTTTAGTAATTATGAACTCTTCTAATCCTATATCACTTAATTTTTTTCTTAATCTATTTACATTTACAGACAAAGTGTTTTCACTTATAAATTCTTCACTTTCCCAAAGTTCTTCCATTATCCTTCCTCGACTTATTATTTTTCCTCTACTACTCATAAGCATTTGAAGTATTTTAAATTCATTTTTTGTAAGTTCAATGTTTTTTTCTCCATAACTTAAACTTCCCTTATTTAAATTTAATATTACTTCACCAATTTGAATTAAATTACTTTCCTCTTCTTTATATGAATATGTTCTTCTAAGTAATGCTTGTATTTTAGCTATTAAAACTTGCATTGAAAATGGCTTTGTTAAATAATCATCTCCACCCAGATTTACAGCCATGATTATATCCATATCGCTATCTCTAGAAGATAAAAATATTATAGGAGTCTTAGAAATATTTCTAATTGCTTTGCACCAATAAAACCCATCAAAACAAGGCAAATTTATATCCATCAATACTAAATCTGGGCATGCTAAATTAAATTTCTCCACTATATTCTCGTAATCATTTACTTCTATACCTTTAAATCCCCACTTTTCAAGTCCATCTTTAATTTGTTTACTTAAACTTTTATCATCCTCAACTATAAAAATTCTATACATTAAATCACCTCTTCTAAACTAATTATACAAAACATAAAAATTTTAGTCACTGATTAAAAAAATATAGGGATGTATAAAACTATATACATCCCTATCATTTATTATATTTAATACTTTCCGTTATCTTTTACGGCTTTAATCATAGCATGTATATTTACAGCCGAAGTTTTAGGTGGTATTGCACATGAAGGACACATTATATATCCACCTTCTCTATTCATTACTTTTTTTAATAGTCTTGTTGTTTCATCATATACTTCTTGTGGTGTGCCTACATTTATTATAGATGTAGATAAGTTTCCAGCTAAAATATGCTCTTCACCTATTATTTTAGATACATCTTCTAATTTCATTTCTCCACCTATGCTAAAAACAGTCCTTGGCACTATTGGAAGTTCTTCTAAAATTGTTTCTATATTATTTATATGATTTCCACATAAATGTATAGTCCATTTTTTCACACCTACATCAATTAAATATGTAAATATTTCCTTTATATAAGGAAGCGATATTTCCTTAAACATCTTAGGTGAAATTATATGGTGTGATTCTAATGGTAATGGTAAAAATGCTCCACAATTATCAGCTCCAAATTCATTTATTCTCAATTTAATTGTTTCTAACAGATAATCTGTACTTACCCTAAGTACTTTGTGTATTGCTTCTGGTTCTTTTAATGTCCATTTCACAAGATTGTTAATACCTATAAGATCATTAGCAACTTCCATAGGTGAACCTGCAGTTACACCAACCCCTTCTCCATTATCCATACAAATTCTATCAAATTCCATAGACAATTTAGTTAAATGTGCCTTTTTCAAATCAGGTACTTTTAAATCATTTACTTCTTTAATATCATTTATTATTAATTTCTTAGCTATAGGCTGTACACATGGATTTCTCGAATATTTCAACTCTCCACCAAAATCTAAATTATAACCACCTGGAATATTGTATCCTACACCGCCATCGTCTTGTAACATGCTATGTACCCACTTTTGACACTCATAAACTAATTTAGGATTATTGTAGTATTCCTCTAATGTTTTCTTGCACAAATAAGCTTCATACGCTGATCCCATAGCTAGTATTGGAACCCTATCTATTTTACTTTTTGTTATAACACCTAACATTCTTTCACCAGAACTCATTTTTTCCAACATAATATTCCCCCCTCATAAAATTTAATCCTTTGCTTATACAAATTAATAAACATATTACTATGCCATTACTTCACTGTCTAATATGAAATCTATATAGTTACTAACTTACCTATTAAAATATTAAATATGTTTTTAATCATATTTCATTTGGTATTAAATTGTATTGGAAAAGAAGAATAAATCTCATAAACTCAAAATCAAATATTAATAAATAATTTTTCAAAACAATAGGACTCATATAAAAATATGAGTCCTTTAAATTTATATAATATATGTTAACTTACTTATTAAAACAGTTACATACTTTCTACAATTTTGTATAAATTAGTGTTAGTATCTATAACTTTATATATTTTATTATCGTTGCTAAATAATCTTTTTATAAAGTTTTTATTATGAATATGATCTATAATATATATTTTTCCATTTGTATCAAATTGAAGTTCATTTATAATAGGTGATTTATATATCATAGGCGTAAAATATAAATTCACATTTTTCTTAATTCCAATATTATTTTTATATTGAACATATTCATATCCCTTAAACTCTTGAATCTTACAATCTTTTAAAGCATTTTTTATATATTTAACTTTTTCTTTATCATTCACTTCATATTTATTTTTATTATTAGTATTAACTGTTACATATATCCCTATATCTTTTTCTTGATTTTCATCATGCACACTTATAATATTATTATATTGAAATAAAGTCCCTATTGCTGGTAATGTATATGATGTAATAATCATAAATGCAAATATATACACACCTATTCTGTCCCCTAATGTTTTTTCCTTTTCTTCCTTATAATTGTCTTTATTTGAATGTTGTTTTTTAAAATCTACTATTATAATTCTTATAAGATCCACATTTATTATGGCTAAGCTTAAATAAAACATTATATTTATCATCCTTGATGTTTTTTCTGTAATATCACTACCTAAAAATGTGATTAGAACAATAGTTGCTAAGCATATACTCCCCTCAAATAAATTAAACACTTCACGCTTAAAAGTTTTTCTTTCAACATCACTAATATCTTTCCTATTTTTTTTAATTTCAGTAATAGGATTTATAATTTGTAGTATTACTATCAATAATATAATGCATATAACTGTAACATTACTTCCCCAGAAAAATGCACTTAAAACAAATATTACACAAACTATACCCAATAAAAAACCTAATAATTTATCAAACATAAAAATTAATCCCCCTTAATATTATTATAAAGTAAAATTACATTTTTTTGAATTAAACTTTACATTAAGGGGGATTCTTTCATTTATGCAGCCATTTTAGCTTTCACACTATAATAAAACAAACATACAACTATTCCTACTGCAAAAATTGCACCAATTAATAGCACTTTTTTAATCTTTTCTTTCATATATTTCACCTACCAGTTTCTATAACTTTCTTAAATTTTATCTTAAATTCATTGCTTTTAACTAATTTAAAATCTTTATTCTACTTTATTAAAATTAAAAATTCAATACACATTTCTATAGAGAAACAAGCTCGAATTCAAAACTATTTTTAAATCTGTAACTATATTACTTTAAGAATTATACAACATAATTTTTTAAATGAAAATTGTATGTAAATTAATATTCTTTTCAATCTTTTAAATATTAAAGGGATAGTTCATAAATGAACTATCCCTTTAATTTATTCATCAAAATCTTTATAAAGTTTATATCCCTCTTTTTCGATTTTAAATATCTTTTCTATATCATCATTATATACTTCTTCTATATTTTCATTTATTAGAAACTTAACACCTATTCCACAGTTAGAGCTAAGTTGTCTTGGCACAGGTAATGCTTCATTTTCAATGTTTTTTTTAATTAAGTTTCTTTTAAATTTTATTGCTCCTGAATGTGTAAAAAATGTTGCTAAATAATTCATTTTACTTTGTTGCTTTTAAAGCAAACTCCTCGTTATTTTCTTCTATTGAAACATTATAACCTGCACTTTTCATAAATCTTTCCACATTATGTTTTGCTGTATTATTATCAACTAAAACAATAATACCTTCTTTGTGATTTTCTAATCCTTTTTTAGTCATTAATACTGGTTGTGGACATGATATTCCTCTAGCATCTATTTTAATCAACTGTTACTTCCCCCTTTACTTTGTTTTTCACATTTGAACTCTTTGGTATACTAAAATATGATATAGCACCTAAAACTACAAAGCATAAAATCACTGCAATTTTTCCATTTGGAGTTGCTCCTTCTGGTGATGATGCCAATTTAAAATTATGACAAAATGCTGCTCCAACAAGCATTCCTAAAACTGTTATTACTGAATCTACATTACCTTCTCCAGATAATACCAACTGTCTCATTGGACATCCTCCTAAAAGAACTGAACCCCAACCAGCAACTACCATCCCCAAAAAGTTCCATACCCATTCAGTATGAGCTACTGGCTGTTTTGCAAACCCTGGATTGAAAAATCCAAAAATTAAGTTTCCTATGAATGCTGCTAAAAGCATAGCTATAAATCCCCATATTAAATATGAATCTTTAAATAAAATCATATCTCTTATTCCACCAACCATACAAAGTCTAGTTCTTTGGCATATAACACCAACTACTAATCCTACTATTAAAGCAAACCAAACTGGTGAATGATTAGAACCAGGTCCTTCTTTAGAAAATATAAGCAATGTTGAACCCATAGCTACTAATACAAGTAAAATAACATTTATTATTGGAAGAACATATCCTTCTAATTTTGTTTGTTTATAATTTCTTTTTAATGTAAAACCTTTATTTAAGAATACTATTCCAATAACTATACCTACCGCAAATCCAACAATTCCAAATATAGCGTTAAAATCACCACCTGCAAGTCTTAAAACCATTCTCGTTGGACATCCTAAAAACACTAATGCCCCTATCATTACCATTCCACCTAGAATGAATCTTAAGAAGGCCGATGATCCACCTCTTGTTGAAAATTCTTTTTTATAAACTGCGATTCCAAATGCTCCCAAAATCATTCCTAAAATTTCTGGTCTTATGTATTGAACTACTTTAGCATTATGTAATCCAAGACCACCAGCAATATCCCTTATAAAACATGCAATACAAATACCCATGTTTTTAGGATTTCCAAAATAAACTGAAAGTACTGCTAAAAATCCAATTATTGCCCCACCAATTATAATTCCTCTTTTTTCTTTCATGTTTACTATCCCCCTTTTATTTGTTAAAATTTAATTAAAAGTAAAATAAATTTAGATAATTCAAAATTATCTAAATCGTTCCATGTCCATTCTATCAAATGTTATAGTTTTAATTAAATTGAAATATTCAATCATTACTTCTATATCTATTGACTTTATGAATAATGATGTTTTTGAAGGAGGTATTTTTATGAGAAAAGTTTATTTAGATAATAGTGCAACTTCTTTTCCAAAAGCACCTAATGTAGGTGAATCAATGCTAAATTACATAAATAATATAGGTTGTAACATAAATCGTGGTGCTTATTATGATGCTATTGATGCTGAAAATACAATTTTTGAAACTCGTGAACTTATTTGCGACTTATTTAAATTTGACAAACCTGAAAACGTTATATTCACACCAAGTATAACTTATAGTTTGAACATGACTATAAAAGGTTTATTAAAGCCAGGTGATAATGTAATTGTCTCTTCCATGGAACATAATGCAGTTATGAGACCACTTGCTTCTTTAAAAGAGTTAGGAGTATCTATTAGCCAAATAAAATGTAGTAATTTAGGCTTCTTAAATCCTAATGATGTTGAAGCCTCTATACGCCCAAATACTAAGGCAATTATAATGACTCAAGCCTCTAATGTTTGTGGCTCTATATTATCATTAGAAAAAGTTGGACAACTTGCAAAAAAACATAATATAATTTTTATTGTAGACTGTGCTCAAACAGCAGGATTCTTAGATATTGATATAAATAAATTAAATGCAGATATTCTTTGTTTTACCGGACATAAATGTCTTTTAGGACCACAAGGTACTGGTGGTTTTTTAATAAAAGATAATATTGTTCCTATGATTAATCCATTAATTGAAGGTGGAACTGGTAGCCTTTCTGAGTATGAAATTCAACCTAATTATATGCCTGATAAATTTGAAAGCGGCACTCTTAATTTACCTGGCATTTTTGGATTAAATACAGCTTTACATTACTTAAATAGCATTGGAACAAATACAATAAAAGAAAAGGAACTTTATCTTACGAAAAAATTTATTGAGGGAATAAAAAACATGAATAGTTCTTTTATTATAGGAAGTGATTTACTTGAAAATAGAACTTCTGTGGTTTCCTTGGATTTTAAGGATTTAGATAATAGCATTGTAGCACATCACTTAAACAAGTATTATGGTATCTCTACTAGAAGTGGTCTTCATTGTGCTCCTTCTGCACATAAAACATTAAATACATTTCCTCATGGAACTTTAAGATTTAGTTTCGGCCATTTTAATACTGTAAGCGATGTTAATTATACAATAGATGCATTAAATAAAGTTATTAAAAATAACAATTTGAAAGAAAGAACCTACTAAATATAATTAGTAAGTTCTCTCTCTTTATTTCAATGATTTATTTTTCATAAATTTTTTTATATAACTAATACCGTAATTGAATGATTCTTTATATAAAATTATTAATATAATGAGATTAATAAAACCTAATAATGCATATAAAACATTAATAGTATTAAATGTTGCATAAAGTGCATATAAACTTATTATAAAAGTCATAGTATAAAATTTCTTTAAATTATAATTTACTTTATAATATTTTAATGATATATTTGTTCTCATTATAAAAAATAATATATAAGATAATCCTGTAGAAATCCCTGCTCCAACTACACCTATCATAGGAACTAATACAATATTTCCTATAATGTTTACTATTGAAGATACAAGTGATATGTATATGTGCTTTTCTTGTTTTTTGTTGAAATTTATTCCAATAACAGTTGTCTCAGATATTGTATACATAATTGGCATAAAACTTAAAAATGGTATTATAAACCTACCCTCTCTAAATCTAGCTCCTAAAAACAATATTATTATATCTTTGAAGCTTATTATTAAAATTGCTACCAAAAACATAACACAAGATATATTAAAGTTTACTTTTTCGAAAAATTCAAAATCATCATGGTTTTTTTCATATCTTTCAAAAGCTACTGGAACCCAAAATGTGCAAAAACAAGCTTGAATAGTGCCTATTAAATTAACTATTGTAGTTGCACCACTATAAATTCCAACCATTTTATAACCTAAAACAAATTTTATTACAATCCTATCTACTGTTTGAAACATAAAAGTTAATGCACTTATTACAATCCATGGTCTAGCATAAGAAATTATATCCTTATTACAAGTTTTTATTTTCCTATCTTTTTGCTTTTTAATCCAATAATTCTGTTCAGAAATTATTGCAAGTATAGTTATAATAACATTTGAAGAAATATATGCTATTAACAAGCATATATAATTATCTTTCCAATATAAAAATGCTAAAATCATAATTGCAAAGTTAAATACTTTAGATAAAATAGTCAACATTGAATATCTTTTAGAATGTTGTTCCATTCTTATAACCATAAGTGAAAATCTATTCAATACTAAAAAAACTATATTTAAAATCCAAACTATTATCAAAAAACGAGAATATTCCCCAAATATAAAATTGCATATCATCTTTCTAAATATTAAAGATATTAATGTTAATATAGCTATATTTATAATTGGTATTCTTAAACACTTATATAAAAGTATGCTCCTATCACATTCTTCTTCAGCATAAAAAAATCTTACAAATGCTTGATCCATTCCATATATAGCTAATGATAAAACTAATCCACCTATAGATGTAAAAAATCCAAAAGTTCCTGTTGCTTCTGGTGAAAATATTGTTGTAGTTACTGGCACTGTTATAACTCCTAAAATAGTAGCTATAATAGTCCCAAAAGAAAATGATGTGAATTTTTTCAACAACCCTTCTTCTTTCATTATTATTCTCCTTAATGCCCTTTTATTTCCAATATAATATATCCTTTTACTATTTTTGTCAAATTAATTATTCTATAGGTATTTGAATTTCTGTTATAAATTCATCTGAATTTGCAGTTTCATGTATATCTATTTTATATATCTCTATAGGGTCATTTTTTATTTTATATTTATTTTCTTTTATAAATTCTAATAACTTTGGTATATAATTTTTATTTGTATTATAAGAACCTCTATATGTGTAAATAACATATCTACCTTCTTCTAGTACTAAGTTGTATTTTTCATCTTCTTCATTTAAAAGGCAAAAAACGGATTTATATTCATTGAATATACTATTTTTTATTTTTTCAATATTATATATAGCTCCAATGCTATTATTTCCCAAGACATAAAATTTATCCTCATACTCTTTTTGTAATTTTTTAACTAAAAAATCCACATCTTCATCTCTTGATATATTTCCATTTAACTTTAATGCTTTTCTTGATTTTATATATTTAACTTCTATTTCATATAATTTACTTTTATAGATAACATCATTTATATTATTTAATCTTCTTTTTATATTATTTTTTTGTTTTTCTAATTCTTTTATCTTCTCATCTATTAACTCTATTTCCTCATTCAAAACATCTTTAGTACATTCTATACTTCTATTGTCTATATACTGTTTTATTCTTTTCATAGAAAAATTCAATGCTCTTAATTCTTTTATTAAGTTTAATTTCCATATATCACTTATGTTATAAAGTCTATATCCATTTATATCCCTTATTGGATTCAATATACCGATTTCCTCATAATACATAAGAGAATCTCTTCCTATATTATAAATTTTAGATATTTCCCCAATTTTATAATAATCCTTCATTTCATTTTCCTTTCAAATTTATTTTATTTGTGTTTGACCTTAGTATTATACCAAGGTTTATAATTTAATTATAAGGTATATATGTTGCAATAAGTCTTATTTTCTAACTTAAATTTTAAATTTCTTTAAGTTATGATGATTTTAATTAGTATTTATTAGCAACTTATATAAACATTAATTTTAAGGAGATTTTTTTATGTCAAATTTAGATGTAGCCGCCAATAAGTCGGCACTGAAAAAGAAATTTTTTAATTATTTATTACCATCAGTTGCCGCTATGTGGGTTTATTCAATTTATACTATGGCCGATGGCATTTTTGTTGGAAGAGGTGTTGGTTCTTCTGCCTTGGCTGCCGTTAATATAGCCATGCCTTTTGTAAATTTAATTTTTGCTTGCTCTATGCTATTTTCAACTGGAGCATCTACAATTATTTCTATTTATCTTGGACAAAATAAAAATGAAAAAGCAAATGAAGTTTTTACTTTTAATATTATTTCAATGATTTGCTTTTCACTTATAATAATGATATTTAGCTTACTAAATTTAGATAAAATATCACTCTTTTTAGGTGCAACAGACACTACAATTCACATGGTTAAAGATTACCTTAGAATAATTATTTGTTTTAACGGATTTTTTATAGTTTCATACTGTTTAGAAGTTTTGACCAAAACAGATGGGTTTCCACAACTTGCAATAATAGGTGTTGTTATTTCAGCTATAACAAATATCATTCTTGATTATATATTTGTTATTCATTTTCAATGGGGTGTTAAAGGTGCTGCCTTTGCTACAGGAATTTCCCAAGTTGCATCAACTATATTTTTTACTTTCCACTTCTTTAGGTCAGCTTCTAAATTAAATTTTGTTAAATTTAAATTTGATTTTAGTATTATAAGAAGAGTTTTATCTATTGGTTTTCCTGACGCAATAACAGAACTTACTTCTGGTATAGTTATACTTTTATTCAATCAATCTATTTTAAGAAATATTGGAGAAAGTGGTATTGTAACTTATAGTATTATTTGTTATGTAAGTACCTTAGTATTGATGACAATGATAGGTATTACTCAAGGTATGCAACCACTTACAAGTTTTTATTATGGAAGAGAAGATGAATTAACTATAAAAAAATTATTAAATATGGCTATTAAATCTATAACTTTTGCATCTATTTTAGTCTTTGGTGTTTCGATGTTATTTACTAAAGGAATTGTAGGTGTATTTATAAGTTCTGATAATCTAGATTTATTTAATTATTCTGTTAAGGCCTTTAGAATATATTCTTTTTCTTTTTTAATTGTTGGTTATAACATTCTTATATCTGGATTCTGTGCATCTTTAGAAAAGCCTATGAATGCCACTTTAATTTCTCTTTTAAGAGGTTTTGTACTTGTATCTATCGTACTATTTGGAATGGTTCAAATGTTTGGTGGATCTGGTATTTGGTATGTAACTATAATTTCTGAAGGTTTATGCCTATTTGTATCTCTGATAATTTTAAGAAAGCTACTTTTAAAAAATATAAATGAAGATACTGATACTTTAAGTGCATAAAAAGGAGATGCCTCTGCATCTCCTTTAGTTATTTTACCACCACTCACCTAAATATTCTATAAATCCTTTTTTAGTGTTCTCCAAATATGTTTTGCTTATTGGTATTTCTTTTCCTGACTCTAGTAAAAGTATCATCTTGTCCAATTCTTTTATTTTAGTTATATTAACTATATAACTTTTATGGCATCTAATAAAACTTTTTTTATTTAATCCTTCTTCCACATCTGATAACTTTCCATAAAATATATACTCTTTATCTTTTGTATGAATTTTTACCACTCTTTTTTCGCTTTCAAAAAACTCTATATCTCTTAACAATATCTTAGCTATAGTGCTTTTATATTTGCATACAAAAAATTCTTTTTCTCTTAACTCTATAATATTTATTGCATTGAAAAAAACTTCATTAAATTTATTTTCATCTATAGGTTTTAATAAGTAATTAAATGCACCTGCATCATAACCTTGAAACACGTGTTTTTTAGACGATGTTATAAAAATGATTATTGCAAGTGGATTATAACTTCTTATAACTTTTGCTATATCTATTCCGTTAATCTTTTTCATTATTATATCTAAGAAATATATATCATACTTTTGGGGGTTTTCCTTCACTTCACAGATTAAGATCTCTCCGCTACTGAATTCATCAACATTAGCCTTATTTTTTATCTTATTATACACAAGCTTTATATTATCTTTAATTATCTCTCTAAAAATTTTTTCATCATCACATATAGCAATATTATATTCCATAAATATCCCCCCAATTAACCCAATCATAGAGTTTCAATATATATTTAAAATTTATATATTTATTCTCTATATATGTACTTATTTTTAGATATATCATATATATTGTAAATTTTGTAATCTAATATTTCAAGTTAAATTCATGTTTATTTTATATGGGGAACCAAGTAATAAGTAAGAGTGAAAAATGATAGTATATATTCAAATCTAATAAAAAAAAATCATTCTTTTAAATTGGAAATTCAAATTTCACATTCACTGTCCAATGTCAATTATCCATTGTCAATTTTAAAAACATAAATTAAAATTTAGCAATAAAATTATCAATTGAAATATGAATAAATTAAAGGAACTACTAAAAAGCTCCTTTAATTTATATCTATACATCATGTATATTATTTATGATTATTTATTATTTTGTATATATTTAAAATTATATTTATGGTATAAGTCTTGTTCTATCTCTTGGAAACAATGATGTTTCTCTTACATTTGAAATATTTAAAATTTGTGCTGTAAGCCTTTCAAGACCTATAGCTAATCCACCATGCGGAGGCATTCCATACTTAAATACATTGGTATATCCCTCATAGTTATAAGGATTTAATCCCTTATATTTTATATTTTCTAATAACATATTATAATCATGAATTCTTTGTCCTCCAGTTGTTATTTCAAGTCCTCTAAACAATAAATCAAAACTATGTGTTATATTTTCACCTTTGGGCATTGTATACATTGGTCTCTTTCTTCTTGGATAGTCTGTTAAGAATATAAAATCACTATTTAAATATTCCTTTGCATACTTTCCTAAAAGTTTTTCAGTTTCTGGATCTAAATCCCCTTCTAAGTCATTTTTGTTATATTTATCTTTTAATATTTCTATTGCATCACTAAATGATACCCTTGGTATAGTATTCTCTATTTTAGGAACTTGTGCTTCTAAAATATCAATATACAATTTTCCTTCTTTCAATAACTTTTCTAAAATGTATTTTAATAAATTTTCTTCCATAGCCATAATTTCTTCTTCATTTTCTATAAATCCCATTTCAAGGTCCATACTTATATATTCATTTAAATGCCTATTAGTATTATGCTCTTCAGCCCTGTAAACAGCACCAACTTCAAATACTCTCTCATATCCTGCCGCCACCATCATTTGCTTATAAAATTGTGGGCTTTGAGCTAAATATGCTTTGTTTTCAAAATACTTAACCTCAAACATTTCAGTTCCACCTTCAGCACCCTCAGAAACTATTTTAGGTGTGAAAATTTCAGTAAATCCTTCATTTATTAAAAATTCTCTAAATCCCTGTGCAATTAACCCCTCTATTTTAAATATTGCATTTTTCTTTTGATTTCTTAAGCTTAAAACTCTATTGTTAAGCATAGTGTCTAAATTTACTTCCAACCCATCTTTATTTATCTCTATTGGCAACTCATATTTAACTTCATTTGAAATTTTTATATTTTCAACTCCAATTTCAAAATCTGCAAATTTATTCTTTCCATATCTAACTTTACCTTCAATTTCTATAACTGATTCTAGTCTTAAATTAAATTCATCCGTATTATCTAATACACATTGAACTAAACCACTTCTATCTCTTACAATTACAAATGTTATAGATTTAAGTTTTCTAACTCTATATATCCATCCCTTTATCAATACCTTTTCATTAATATATTTATATAATTTATTTATCATTATTCTTTTCATAAAAATCACTCCTTTTCAATAAAAAGCGCCCCTTGAACTTGTTATTAACAAATTCAAGAGGCGAAAATTTCGCGTTGCCACTCTTTTTAACTTAAACAAATATAAATTAAAATTGTACAATGTATTTTTACTGATTGGGCCCAACTCTAATAAAAAAAGCTTCCACTCCTAATAATAGGAGTGAAAGCATTAATTTCACGGTACCATCCTAATTTAACTTAAATTTTTAAGTTATCTCTAATCCTTATAACGGTGGAATCCGATTTGTTCTACTAAAAAGCTTTTTCAAACAAACTTCTCTGAGATGTCTTTCAATAATAATTTTCTTATAGAGCTTTCACCATTTCTCTACTCGCTTTGAATATTAATTAATATTTACTCTTCTCTTCATTGAATTTAATTTTTATATTATATGTATAATATGCCTAAATATTAACTATGTCAACTACTAATTGTTTATTTTCTGATTTTTTTGTCTTTTCATAATAAGTTTTACCCTCTTAAAGTAGCTTTTAATCTGTTAACATTTAATAACAAATCTATTGCATCAATTATATTATTAACCACAATATCTGAATTTAAAAGAGCTTTTGTACTACAGCCTTCATGCCCTATAATACATATACTTAATACACTCTCTTTAAACATTAAAGCATCATTATTTCCATTTCCAATAGTTACAGTATTTTTTGAACTCAACATTTCAACAATTCTTCTTTTATCAACTGCTGCATTGTCCTTATCAAAAACTTTTATTTGTAATGGCAAGTCTTTGCACTGCTCTCTAACTGAACCATATGTATCTGCTGTAACTACAAAAATATTTACATCTTTTTTAGATAACTCCTCTACTTTTACCTTAAAATCTTCTAACACTAATCCCTCCTTAGCAATAGTCCCATTAAAATCAAATACTAAATTTTTTATTTGAAATTCACCTTCACCTGGTACATTAAAATTAATCAAAAATTTCACATCCTATAAACTTTATTATCCTTTTGCTATATTAAATCATTTTCATTTTAAATTCTACAATTATTACTAAATCCAATAAAAGAAAAGATATCACTTATATAGGTTCAAATTAAAAATAATATTTTTATCAAATGATACTACTAAGCTTATAGTTTATTCTATTATCATTTTGGGAGCCAATTAACAAGACTAAAATATCCTCGGGGATTGAAATCCCCGCTACAATGTTTTATTTGCACTTCAAATAAAGTTAATATAATATTTATCTATAAAAAGTTTATTTTGGAGAATAAATTCCCCATTATAATATTCTTATTAACCATAGTTTTATATAGTAAATATAATTATTTCTTAGGATATTTTATAAAATTTAATTTTTTTACATTCTTTAAAACTAAGCTTTCAGTTTTTTTGAATTAATTTTTATAATAATTTCAAATTTTATATCTTTTACTTTGAATTATAACCAATCATGTGCATATTCCCCTATAGGTGCTTTTCTTAAACATAAATAAGATAAACCTATAAACACAATTGACATTATTATATAAAATAAACTTAATGCATAAAAATTACTTGCAATACTTGATATTAGATTGTTTATTTTAACTAATGTGCTATCATTAAGCACTATTACTATTTTAGCTAATAATGCTACAGATAACATAGGCATACCTATATATATAATAACGGCAGTTGCTTTTCTCAGCCTATATGCAAAAGAGCCTAAAAAAGTTCCAAATACCATAATCATAAAACTTTTAATAATACTAAGTATAAATATTTGCAATCCATTCATATTTTTGATTAAATTATTAATTACATCTCCATCTAAATTAAAACTATTACTAAGATTTAATATATTAATTGAATTTACCTTTACATTATCTGTAAAAGTAGTTATAGCTATATTCGAAGTTACTACAACAAACATATCTAATACATACATTATCAAAATTGATATTATTGAAAATATAATCATTGCTTTAAAATAACTTTTCCTATCACTTCTTATAGTCATAGCTCCTGCGAAATCTTTACTTCCCCACAGTATTCCCATAACAAATAGAAATATTAAATTTAAGCCACTTATGGAATAAGCAAAGGACATTTCTGGTGCTAATGATACTTTACTTGTCCATATAGTAAAAACAACCAATATTAAGCTTATAATAGTTACTGTGATTGCATAAGTAATATAATCTTTTTTATAGTTTCTTTTAAAGAAGTTTAAATACGTTTTTAAATTATCCATGATTAGTACTCCTTTCCTTTTGTCATTTCTATAAATAATTTTTGAAGTCCCATAGGTTCTAAATTTATATTTAACTCATCAATAGTATTTAAATCTTCATCAGAAAGTTCACCATAATATGAATATACCTCTGTGCTTCCAAATTCTTGTTTAGGTTTTTTATCATTTAATATTTTTAAACTACTTAAATCTTCTTTTTTTCCTGTTATAAAATATGATTTCTGCTTTATATTATCTATATCTTCATCTAAAATAACTTCTCCTTTATTTACTATAACTACATGTTCAAGTAAATTATCTACTTCTTCTATAAGATGTGTTGAAATTATTATAGTTCTAGGTTTTTTTATATATTCTTCTAATAAAATATTATAAAAATGTTCTCTATTAACTGCATCTAGACCTATTGTTGGTTCATCAAATATAGTTATTTTTGCATTTGAACAAATTCCTATTATATTAGATATTAATGTTTTCATACCTCTAGAGTACTTTTTATAACTTTTTTTTAATGGTAATTCAAAAAAATCACATAATTTTTTCTCTAATTCTTTATCATAATCTTTGTAGAATAAACTGTATATATCTAATACATCTCTTCCTTTTTTATCTAAATTGTAAAATTCTCTTTCTTTTACTATGCATAAATCTTGTAACAAAGTAATATCTTCATTTATGGACTTACCAAATATTTTTATTTCTCCTTCTTTATTTATAAGTTGTCTAGTAATTATATTTATTAATGTTGTTTTTCCAGCTCCATTTTTTCCTAATAATCCATATATTTTATTTTCCTCAAAGTTAACAGATAAGTTTTTTAAAGCTTGTGTTTTATTAAAAGTATATGATAAATTTTTTACTTCAATTATTTTATCCATTTTAATCCTCCTTACAACTCCTAATCATTTCTACTAATTCTTCTTTGCTTATCTCTAATGTTTCTGCCTCTTTTAATAAATTTTTCAAGAATATATTTTTAAAGCTTTGTTTTCTATCATCTTTTATAATTTTCTTAGCTCCTTCACATACAAACATTCCAATACCCCTCTTTTTATATAATATATTTCTTTCAACTAATGTATTTATACCTTTAAGAACAGTTGCTGGATTAATTTTATATAACTTAGATAATTCATTTGTAGATGGAATTTGGTCCTCTTCAGCTATTCCCCCACTTATTATTTCATCTTCTATAGTTCTAGCTATTTGGGTAAATATCGGTTCATTTTCATTTAATATTAATTTCATTTTCTAGTCTCACCTACCTTATTAGTGTAGTGGTTAATTACTTAACTAACTAACATATACTTATATAATACTACTATTAAATAAAAATGCAACCATATTTTTATAAAAAATAAAAAAAGCATGTTTTCACACGCTTTGTCTATAAACTTAATTTGTTTATTTATTATTCTATAGGGTTCCAAGTTCAAGTTTTAAATAACATCTTTCTTAAATGATACTACTAATCTTATAGTTTATTCTATTATTATACTTGGAACCAATTAACAATTAATAGTTAATTTTGTATACCACTTCAAATTGTTCTTTCTCAACTGAAACATGAATAACTTAAAGTTCAAACTTGTATTCCTATATTATCTTTTTATATTTAATTTTAAAGTTTTGAATAATTTATTTTGATAAATTTCCTTATGATGAACTATTCGCTGCTGCAGCTGATGAAGCTATTACTGCAGTCATTAGTGCTATTTGCATAGCTATTATAATATTAGTAATTATACTTTCCGAAATTCCACTTATCTCATCAATATATTCCTTACTATTTTCGGACAATATAATACTTGCAGCAAATAGACATCTTAGATCTTTTCCTAATGATAAATTTCCAAATCCTTTAAATTGTTTTAAATACTCATCAGTATTTTTAATTTCTTCTATTAATCTTCCCTTATCTTCACAAACTAAATCTAAAATTGGTAATAATGTTTTTACATATCTAACTCTAATTTTTTCATTTTTAAACATATCATATAAATTAATTGTTCCATAACATTTTTCTTTAGCTTCCCCAGGCACAAAATACATAATATGAGATAATGTTTGAAGTTCATCACTTGCCATAAATCTTTCTTTTAAATACCTATAACACTTTTCAATCTCAACTGTTGCATCATCTATATTAATAGCTTTAAATGATATTATACTCGCCATAATATAATCTTCTGCACCAGTTAAAAATGGATGATTTTTTCTCATAACTTTATAAGTTTCTCTAGTTTTTCTAACCATACTTGAAATTTCAAACTTATATCTATTTTTATATATGTTTAAAGCACATGTAACTAAATATTCTGAGCTTGATGCACCTTCGCTTTTAAGAGATTTATATATTTCTAATATATTCAGCAAATCGTCTTTCTCATAATTATTTATAGAACATTCCATTGCTAAAATTGTTTGAGTTATACCTCTAAAATATGAAAATGCTGAAGTGTTCTTTTTTATCATCTCTATTTTTTCTTTTAATTTTTCTGAATCCAAAACTTCACCTTTTAATGTAGCTGATAAAGCTGCTGCTTTATTCATCATATCATAACCCCAAAACCCTGTTGCCTTCTTAACTTCATCTGAATTTTTAACTAATAAATCACATACATTTTTAATCATTTCCACATCTCCTTTAACTCTAGAACTCCAAACTTGAATTATAATTCATACATATTTAAATTAAGAATCTTAATATTAATTTTAAATCTATATTTTTAAAATTGACAATGAATAATTATCAATTGGTTCTATATATAATAATAGGAATACATTTAGAATTATAAGATAATATATCCAAATGTCGCTAGGCAAGGTTGAACCCTCTCATATAGTTCAATTGTAATATTTTATTTTTCCTTTGTAGATAAAAGCTATAGTACCTTCGTAGCTGAGGTTTTAACCTTGGCGGTCTTTGCTTTGTATATAAACGCTTAAAAACAACATTTTCTAATAATGTTTGGCAAGAATGAATTCTCTCATGCAAATGTAGTAATGACATTTTAGAATAACAATACTTAGAAACTCCATTCTAATATTCACTTTCAAATTTCAATTTAATTATTTAATTAATTAAAACTCTAATTTTATATTTGAATAATTTCATTCTTCAGTAACCCTATATAGCTTTACTTTACTATATTTATTTAAATTATCCAAGCTATCTATATTAAATTTCTCTCTTAATAACACTCATTTTGTATACATATCAAAATTTAACAGTATTCAAAACTAACCTTTAAATAAAAAAATAGCCGAGAAAAACTCAGCTATTTTTTAAATATATTTTTTTATTAAATTCTCTATTTTTTCATCAGTAATTGGCCAACCAAGTTCTCTTACTATATCCATCATTGCTTCACAATTCTTTATATCTGTTTCTACTGGCAAGCTACATCCTGACATTAACAAATACCCCTTTGGTGATTTATATCCATCCTTAATACATTTTAAACTTTCCACTTTAACTTCATTAACTGTTCCACTGTACATTACTGTTGTTGGATGAATATTACCCATTATCTTTATTTCACTACCTATTTTATCTACACAGTCTTTTAAACTTACAACATTATCTATGCTAAAACCACTAAATCCCATCTTACTAAGATCATCCCAAAGTCCTTCCGTTTTCCCACATATATGTATAGCCGTTTTCTTATTTTTTAGTGCTAAATATTCTATTACTTTTTCTAAATATGGTTTAACAAATTTCTTAAAATGTTTAGGACTTATAACAGTACATGACGCCATAGGTTCTGAAATACTAAATCCTATTCCCGTTTCTATTGCAGCATCTATAAATCTAAAACAACTTTCAAGTGATATATCCATAAGTTTAAATACAGATTCTTCATCTTTTATAAGCATTTTAGTTAACTTCTCTGCACCTATTAAAAAAGATGCATTAGTAAAAGGCCCTATTATTGCTGTAGCACAAGGAACCTCATCTCCAATTTCATCTACGACCCTCTTCATAGCTTCTAATTGAACTGGTATTCTTCCATCTTTGTATGGATTTATTGTTTTTATTTTATTTATATCCTTAATATCATCAATAGCTGGTTTTAACAAATCTACAGTATTATCTTCTGGATATTTCATAGTAGCACCCATAGCTTCTGCTAAAATAAATAAATCAGTGAAAACTCGTACACTATCATAACCTAATTTTTTATATGTATCTATAGTTGCCTTAGCAAGTGCTTTTGCATCAGTATTAAAATCACCTATCTTGAACCCTGTATATTTTGCACTTCCATTTGCAATATTAGGATTACATTGAATTCTATCAATTTCTTCTCCTCTTGTAATTGCTCTTGCTCTTTCCATTGGAGTCATCTTATCTTTATACATCTTTCATACCACCCTATAACATAATAATTTTATTTGCTTATATCTATATATTACATTTATTAAATTACTTTTGATTAATCATATGAAATTTCTATAAATGATTATTTTCTATTAGAAATTGATATAGTTTTTTCTTGTTCTATTAAAATTTTCCAAGAATAAAATACTATTAAAATTATTTTATATAAGGAGATAATTATGACATCTATGAATATGGATAAATTTAAAGTAAATTTGCCTTATCCTCCTATTAAAGTTGAAAGTAAAAATTCTAAATATGCTAACTTAATTCTTCAAAATTACAGTGGAATGGTTTCTGAGTTTACTGCAGTTACTCAATATATTTATCATGAAATATATGCATTTCATGATAATACTGAAGTTTCATTAACTATTAAAGGAATTGCAATGATAGAAATGATGCACTTACAAATGCTTGGTGAAATTGTAACTTTACTTGGTTGTAGTCCTAAATATGGTATAAACAGAAAAGGTAAATTTCTAGATTGGACCCCTAAATTTATAGATTATGGAAAGACTTTACCTGAGATGATTTTAGATGATATTGATGCTGAAGAAAAAGCCATTGAACAATATATTCAAACTTTAGCTTTAATAGATGATAAGTACATTAAAGCCATAATAGAACGAATTATAATGGATGAAGAACTTCATTTAAAATTATTTAGTAATTTATATGAAAAGCTCATATAAAAAAATAAGAAATGATAATGTAAAAATTACTTCACATTATCATTTCTTATTTATCTATTTGCTAAATTTTAATATTTTAAATCTCTTAAAATCACATTCAAGCAACATTGCTGAAAGTACAATTATTAATGCACCAAATATTTGAATTCCATTTAAAGTCTCACCAAATATTATAAATGCAAATATACTTCCAAGCACTGGTTCTAAAGCAACTAATATGCTTGTAAGCCCTGTATCTATATATTCCGTAGCCTTTACATAAAAAGTGTTTGATATAAATGTACTTAAAAGTCCTATGGATAATATATTTAATATAACTTTTATTGGCTCAGAATTAGTGCTAATTGCTTTATTAATAGCTGAAAAATCAGTAAATAGTGCTAAAAATATTGTTCCTGCTATAAATCCATATATAAGCATTGTATCTTTTTTATATGTATTTTCAAAAAACCTTGGTATAACAATTTGCAAAGCAAACAGTATCCCTGTTACAGCACCAGCTATTACCCCTATAGTGTCTAATTGTATTTTTTCACCACTAAATACATTTGCTATACATAAACAACCTATCATAGCAAATATAATTACAATTATTTTTCTTAATGTTATTTTTTCTTTGAAGAATATGGCATTAAAAATAGTAACCCATATTGGATTCGTAAACATTAAAACTGTGGCTATAGATATTGGAATTTTAGCCACCGACATATTAAATGCAACAAAGCATAATGCAAATGTAAATATTCCATATAAACTACATACTATAATTCCTTTTTTATCAATTTTTAAAACTTCTTTGTTAGTTTTAAGAAGCCATAATAAAAATCCTACACTTGCTATTATACATCTAAAAAAAGATATACTCATTGGATCTAAGCCTGCATTAGCTAAACTTCTACTCGTCACTCCCATTATGCCCCAAAAAATTGTAGCAATTACAACTAATAATATTCCTTTGTTTCTATCCTTCATTTCTCCCCCTCCAATAAATAAATTTATTTTCCTATTGAATTATATTACAAAATACATATAAAAGTAATAGTATTTTTTGGGGAATTAATTTAATTTCTAAACCTTAAATATTATTTTAAAATATACTGTATTGCTAATCTAATAACTCCTATATCAGAATCCTGTAATGTGATAATTTTAGGAAACAATATGATTTTCAAAACAGTGTTCTCCAACATCATAAATATCCGCCATAATATAAGTAACTACCATTTTATAATTTCATATATATCTTTTTTGCAAACATAAATTAACTACCTTCTGATTAATTTTATTTCCATATTAATTTAGAATTTCATATCATTTATTTCAATTAAATTTTAAAATATTAAAAATAAACTAGCCAAGAAACTTACTTCTTAGCTAGTTTATTGATTTTAACAATTATGAGAGTATTCTTGTTTACTAATTTTTTTAAGCTCATTCAACATCATAATAATCCCTATAATTATCATAATAAAATCAACAAGTGGCTGCGTATACCACACTGCACTCACGCCAAATATTTTAGGAAGTAAAATTATCGCTGGAACAAAGACTATAAACTGTCTTAACATAACGATAATTCCAGCTTTCTTACCATTACCTATGGATTGGAAAAATGTAATAGTCATTACCATAATTCCATATAAAATAAATACACAGTAGAATAATCTAAAGTTATTTACTCCTTGAGATATTATATCTGCTTCCACTCCAAACAAAGATAAAATTTGGCTTGAAAACACAAGTGCTGGAATCCAAAATACTGCTGCAAGAATCAATCCTCCTAAAGAAAATACCTTCATTGATTCTTTAACTCTGTCATACTTTTTTGCTCCAAAGTTAGTTCCAATAACAGGCTGTAACCCCTGACTCATTCCCCATAATGGAATAAATGAGAAAGCATAAATTCTTAGTGATGCAGCCATTAAAATACCATTATTATCTCCACCATATTTAAATGCCATTTTATATAACATAGTTTGCTGAATCATAAATAATACTTGCATCATCATCGCTGATGATCCTATTGCAAACATTTCAGAAGCAATATTTTTATCAGACTTTATTCTATTTATTTTTACAGTTTTACTTTTATTTTTAAAGTAATACAATGTTGCAACTGCTTGAACAAATTGAGCTGTAATTGTTGCAAGTGCAGCGCCTTCTATACCTTTATCTCCCATTGCAATCATAAAAATTGGATCAAGTATAATATTTAATAATGCACCGAGCCCCATAATCATCATAGCTCTTTTCATAAACCCTTCACCACGCATAACCATATTTGCACTTTGAGTAAAATTTACGAATAAAGAACCAATAAGAATAACTCGTAAATATCGAACTCCCAAATCCTTAATTTCTCCTTTTGCTCCCACCATTGTAAGAAAGTGTGGAGCAATCAATATACCTACTACTGTGATGATTAAAGATAGTAGTATTACCCAAAAGATAAGATTTCCCATCATTTTATCAACAGTTTTTTTATCCCCTTTTCCTAATGCTCTTGAAAGAATCGATGCAGAACCAACTCCAAGAAGTGTAGATACTCCACTATTTAGAAAAGTAAGTGGCATAGCAACACCACAAGCTGTCATTGCATTTTGTCCTATAATATTGCCTGCAAATATCCCATCCATCAATGGATATAGTCCAATTACAATCATTCCTATTACAGCCGGAATAGATAATTGAAACAATAAATCTATTGGTCTTTTTGTTAGTAACTGTTCTTTTATATCTTTCTTCATTACAACATCCTCCTAATTCACAAGTTTCCAATTATTTGAGCCATTTTTTATTTCTATCATTTTTTCATATATACCGTATTGTTCCATCAGTTCATTATGTGTTCCACTTTCTACAATTTTACCATCACAAACAACTAAAATTTTATCTGCTGCTTTTATAGTATTTAACCTATGTGCAATAACTAATAAGGTCTTTCCTTTAACCAATTCATTTATCGCCTCTTGAATATAACTTTCATTATCAACGTCAACACTAGCAGTTGCTTCATCAAGAATTACAATAGGGGCATCTTTAAGAATACAACGAGCTATCGATATTCTCTGTTTTTCTCCTCCTGATAAAGTTGTCCCACCCTCGCCAACTAATGTTTCAAATCCCTCTGGGAGTTCCATTATAAAGTCATAACACCGTGCTTTTTTTGCAGCTTCATAAACTTCTTCTTTTGTAGCGTTGGGATTTCCCATACATATATTATTGTAAATTGAATCTTGGAAAAGATATACTCTTTGAAATACCATGCTAATTTGATCCATAAGTTCAGACAGTGAAACCTTTGAGATATCTGTTCCTCTAATAGTTATCTCTCCAGACTCTACATCCCAAAAACGAGCTAATAAATTTGCAATTGTAGATTTTCCACTACCGGATGGTCCCACTAAAGCCGTCATACTATTCTTCTTCATTTCAAAACTAATATCATGTAATGCCTCTTTTTCTTGATAAGCAAAAGTTACATTTTTAAACATAATTTCTGATTCAGCTGAATTTTCCTTAGGAATATATTTTGTTCCAAACTCTGGTAATTCTTTTTCATTTAAAACAGCTTCTATACGATCCAATGCAGCATTCATAACTGTTAATCTAGTTGCCTCGCTATAAAGAGCTTTCAATGGTCCAAAAAGATCAAACACAAATAACAATATGCCAAGAAGATATGGCAAAGATAAAACGCCAGATTGTTCTAGACTAATTGATAAATATAAAATCACTGTAATACCAATAGCATAAAGAATATTAAGGCATCTTATCCAAGGTGTCATTTTTTCTTCAAAGCCCAATGAAGTATCTTTAGATTTTTTAAAGTTATTTGTTAATTCTTCAGATTTATCCCCAAGTAAGTTATAACTTTTAATTACACTAATACCTTCTGTAAAAGAAAGAACTGCATCAGTTAACTTTTCACTTTGTTCCTGTCTTTCAACAGCTTCATTTAATGATACTTTATTCATTTTTTTAGCAATAAATGAAGCAATAATTGTAACTATTAAAGCAACTGCTCCAATTCTCCAATCTAAAATGAACATAAATACTAAAAGCACTAAAGTTGAAAGTATATAACTCATCATATTTGCAATAGTACTCATTGAAACTTCTTCAATGAATGCCATATCCGTACTTAGCACTGAATTAATTTTTCCAATATTACCAGATGTAAAATATCCCATAGGAAGTTTACGTAAGTGATTACCAAGTTCCATACGTTTATCTGCAAAAATCATAAATCCAGAAGCACTCTGTAAGCGATTACTAAAGAAATGTATTATTGTTTGTATAACAACAATAATTACAAGAGTAATTCCAATATATATAAAAGTTTTTTCAGTTATTGTTTTTTCATAAAATCCTAGCAACACATAAAAAGCCAAAAAAATAGGCATTTTACTTAAAATAGACTCTATAAATGTACATATAAATGCTCCCTTTATGCGCCCTTTATATTTCCCAGAAAGATTCATAATTCGTGAAAATAATCCAAACATCTACTTCACCTCCTCTGTGGTCTGTACTTTCCATTCAGTACTATACTGTGATGCTTTCCACAACTTCTGATATTCTTTACAGGAATTTAACAATTCTTTATGTTTTCCAACAGCAGCTAAAGATCCATTAGCCATAACACATATTTTATCAGCATTCATAATTGCTGATAAAATATGTGCAATTACAATTAAAGTTTTACCTTTTACAAGTTCTGAAATTGCAGCTTCCATTTTCTCTTCATTTTCTGGATCTGCATAAGCAGTTGCTTCATCTAGAACAACAATAGGTGCATCTTTCAAAATAGCCCTCGCAAGAGAAATTCGTTGTCTTTGTCCACCGGATAACATTTTTCCTGCATTTCCCACAAGAGAATGTATACCCTGTGGTAATTTTTCTAAAAATTCGATACATTGTGCTTTTTTTGCTGCTTCTATAACCTCTTCATCACTTGCACTTAATCTTCCCATACGAATATTTTCTAAAATGGATGTATTAAATAAATATTGATCCTGCGCTACATATGAAATTTGATTGTTTAAGTCATTTAGGCTCATATCACATATATTTTGACCACCAATATAAATACTTCCTTGCTGTGTGTCATAATAATGTATTAAAAGTTTTGCAAGTGTACTCTTTCCAGAACCAGATTCACCAACTAAAGCTGTTTTTTCACCGGCATTTGCTTTAAAATTAACATTATTTATAACATTGTTTATATTAATTATTGACTTTCCATCTTCTCCAATTTTGCTTGTCCGATAGCCAAATGTTACATTTTCATACACAACTGAATAATCTTTCCCAATAAAATTATTTTGATTTTGTTTCAATGGTTCATCATTCAAAGCCTGTTCTAGCATACTAATTTTATAATTTAATTGTGGCATTGTTGGAAGAAATGCCATTGCTTTTAATAAAGGAAGCCCAATACTTAATGAAAGGCATAAAATTAATATGAAATTTAGAAGCGTTGAGAAACCACTATATACAAACCACCCACCAAGAGGTAATGTTAAAATTATTGTACAAGGTAAAAGACAACTGTATATAGACATCCAAGGCCACGCAGCTTTATACCAGGCTAATGTATAGTCACGATAATCTGTAATATCTTTACTAAAACGCTCGTAGGAATCCGCTGTTTTATTGAATACCTTAACAACTTCCATACCATTAATATACTCAATAATAGTATTATTCATTTTTTGACCTGCCATATAATATGGTCCCATTTGTTTCATACCAACAGAATACATAATCATCATTGCTAAAATACTAATTGGAATAGAAGCAAGTGACATTAATGCTAGTTTCCAGTCCACGCAAAACATTGCAATATATACTACTAATGGTACCATTAAATTTGCAATTCCTTCTGGCAATGAATGTGCCATTAATAATTCTAAACTGTCTACATCATCAACAAACATTTTTTTTATGGTACCAATTCCCTTTTCTTGAATAACACCTAAAGGTAGAATTTCTAAACACTTTTGCAATTCTATTCTCAATCGTAAGATAGTGTTATAAGCCGCCTTATGTGAAACATTTAAGCCACATCCATTTAATATAGCTTGTAAAACCAAGCAAATAAGCACTCCAAATAATCTAATAAACAAATAAGTTATTTCAATTTGTTCATTTATAACCAATGGTTTAATAATTTGATAAACTAGTACAAAAGGTAAAACTCCCATTAAAACACTAAGCATCATAATTAAAGTGGCTCTATAAATAGATTTTTTATGCGGTCCAGCATATTCAAAAATTTTACTAAACATATTTATCTCCTCTTATAATTTATCGTTCTGTTAAGTTATATGAACATTGCTCTTCTCAACCTAAGGAAATATAATAGGTTTGCCAAACTAAATAATACCTCCTAAAAAAGGAGAGAAGAACAATGAACAAAACTAATATAAAATGTCTTCGCTGTCATTCCGATAAACTATATAAGTTTGGATTAGATAAGCAGGCTAATCAAAAGTATCAATGTAAACGCCAATTCCCCCTAGGCAATGGTGACGGGCTACCTAAAATGAATTATCCTAATTGCCCCAAGTGTGGTAAAGGTACATACTTACATCATTCTTATAAGCACTATAATCGTTATAAGTGTAATAATAAAAAATGTAACCATATTATAGTTAAGCATCATACCACTAACATTGATGATTCATCTAGCAAATTGGCCACCGGGTACCTTTCTATTAAAGGAGTACGATTTCCACTTCATGTTATATTAGCAGCATTAACTTTATACTTCATTAATAATTCATCAACAAGATTGATTTCTCAATTCTTAATGATAAATTCAAATATTAAAGTTTCTCATGTTACTATAGCAAGCCGGACTAATAAATTTGCACCTTTCTTTAAACAGAAAGCCGATAAATTTAAAGAAACTTTAAATCTACAATCTGACGATTGGCACGCTGATGAAACAGTTGTTTTCATTAATGGTGAAAGATATTATCTATGTTTAGCCATTAATTCAGAAACCAAATTTATTTTAGCATTTCATTTAACTAAATCTAGAAGTTCTGACTCAGCTTATACATTAAAAAATGAAGCTAAAACTTGTGGTGAACCTACTAATTTCATAACCGATAGGCTACCTTCGTATAACGAAGCTACTGCTACAGTATTGCCAAATACTAAGCATATTCCTGTTGCTCCAAGGTCTAGCGATACAAACAATAATTTAATTGAATCTTTCAATAAAACATTTAAAGCTTGGTATAAAGCTAAGAAAGGACTCAATTCTTTTGAGAAAGCTAATAACTTAATATATTTATTTTTCACTATAACTTCATTAGACCACATGGATCATTAAATAATTGCACTCCAGCAGAAGTTGCTGGCTTCGCAATCGATAGCTTAGCTAAAAACTCTTGGTTTTCAGCAGCGTAATTAAACGCTTAATACCTTTGATTAACCTGCAAAAATCATTTCTATTGCAGGCTTGTTTGCCATGCAATAAATTATTCAAACTTATATAATTTTCAAAGAGCGAGTAATTCTATGAAAAATTAAGCTTTTTTTTCATATCAGCTTAACAGATTCTAATTTATTTGTTTCCATAAAGTTGAAAATTAATTTTCATTTCCTTTAATACTCACCTCTTTATACTGTTTTTCATCTATTATTAATACGGATTTACACGTTTTAAATAGTAACTCTAAATCATGTGTTATTATAATAAACAGAGCTTCTTTTGATTTTTCTGTGATTAACTCTGACATAACATTCATACTTTTATAATCTAATCCCGATGTGGGCTCATCTAATATAATTACTTTTCTATAATATTATTATAAGCATAGTTTACATTGATCCTAAAAATACATTTTTCAAATATGGTTTTATTATATATAGCAAACCCAATATAACTAAAATTATTGTTAAGCTTTTAATTGCTTTTTTCAATGAAAAAATTGCCAAGTAAATCATGCTTATTATCAAAACAAGCACATAATCCATTTGATTTCCAATAGTAAGTATTATTGAAAATAACATAATTAACCCAACTATAATAGGATTTATTTTATATTGTAATTTGTTTTCTTTTTTATAAAACACTTTTTCTCTTCCTATTGTTAAAAAATTTATTATAAATATATGTTCCAAAATAAGATACTATTATAACTTATAAAATTGCAATTATTGCACAAACTGAAATATTTTAACCGTATAGAACTCATATAAAAAAACTTGCATATTCTTTGTTAAATAAATTTGGAGATTAATTTATTAATTCTTCTACCCCAAAAATAAATATAAATTGCATAGCATATAACAAATAAATAAACATTCCTACTCCAAAAGCAATTTCTACTCTCATATTTTTTTAACATAATTATTTTTACTTCCAATAACTATTTCTGCTAAAATACAAATTGCAATTATAGTCCAAATTCCTATTATTTTATAAAAAAACATGAATAAGAAGTATAAAAATGCAGTTCCTCTCTATCCTATTGTTTTACACATAATTACAAACACTTGTGCAACAATTATTGTAGGTAATGCTGATGATAGGTATAAACTTGGAATCATTTCAAAACTTCCTGTTTAAAATCCTAATATCATTGTTAGCACAAATCCTATAACATCAACTACCGCCAACTTAACTATACTTTGTTAAACTCATGTTATTTTCTGCCCTTATATACCTTTAATTTTTCAAATTTTTTATTCCCCATAATCCCACTATTCTAATATCTTGTTTTCACTATTTTTCTTCAGATATGATGAAATGATCTCTCTAAATAAATTGCTTTGTGTTAAAAACATATCACTAATATTTAAAATTTCTCCAGCAACAATCATTGAATTTATTAACTGCATAAAATCATTATTTACAAGACAACTTAAATTTTCTAGATTAGTTTCTTTAACAAAATCTAAAAATGCTTTTTTTGAATCCTCTTCTATTCTTTCTTTAAGTTCTTTTAGTCGTTCATTTTTCTCCGCTTCCATTAAAAACATAGCATAAATAGATTTGTATTCATTTTTATCAAATATCTTAAGTATTACTAATTCAATGACAAGCTCTTCCCTTGTTTTATCAGTATTTTCAGAAATAAACTTCTCGACTTTTTCAAATCTAAATTCATTTCCTAGCGCCATTATATCGTACAGCATATCCGACGTGTTTGAGTAATGATAATAAACACCTCCTTTACTCATACCAACTGCATTAATCACATCTTCCATAGTTGTATTTTGAAAGCCTTTTTTCAGAAAAACTTTTCTTGCAACTTCACATATTTCTTTCTTTCTAATATTCGCCGAAAGACGACACCTTGCACACATTTAAATCCTCCTAACAAAAAAATTTTAACCGACTATACCGTCGAATATATCGTACCATAAATTTATAATGCATTCAATATGCTATTTTTTAATATTTAATTTTTATACGCTAGTATAAACTCATTTGCCATTTGAACGCCCATAAAACTATTTGCTCTAAATAATTTATAATTTCTTCATTATTTAATACATGTCATTTAAATTACCTATAAAAATTTAAACATCTTTGTTAATTTTTTTGTTTAACACATTGCAAAATTCCTTTTTATCAAGGTCATTAAAATATTCAATTACTCCAATGATAACTAC
Source organism: Clostridium amazonense (assembly GCF_056431285.1). Taxonomy (NCBI): domain Bacteria; kingdom Bacillati; phylum Bacillota; class Clostridia; order Eubacteriales; family Clostridiaceae; genus Clostridium; species Clostridium amazonense. The sequence goes on from NZ_JBWKMH010000033.1 coordinate 1,082,651, forward strand.
AGCTATTATTTCATTTAGAAAATCTAAATTTTTTTAAAACTAGCCACTCACTTCAAGTCTTCTTTAAATCATAAAAAACATATTGTTAATTAAGACTAAGATAAGTATATTACTTGATGATATTGTATTTTATTGTATATTGATAATCATTATTAATATACAATTTTTATGTTTCATTTTCTCTACATTATGCATACTTATGATACTCTCATCATTATTCCTATTAATACTATTCTAGCTTTTAGACATATTCAATTCAAAATCTAGTATTATTCATTTATTTTTTGATGTACATTCTATAATTCTTAATGCTATTTTTTAATACAATTTCATAATTTAATCATAACCACCCGTTAAACGGGTGGTTTGCTCTAGCCATATAAGGGGATATTACTGACAAGTGCTATTCGCACTCTGAACGGTCTGCCAACCGCATGCTTTTCCAGGCTGCAACTAAAAGGTGCTTTCTATCTACCTTTTTTTACTTGCTCGCACGTAAATGGGTCTATATATTCTTTTAAACTTAATTGCTCATACGCAAAATCTTCTTGTATTTGATTTCTCATATATTCTTCTATTATCTTTCTATTTCTTCCTACTGTATCAACATAATATCCCCTACACCAAAATTGTCTATTTCTATATTTATATTTCAAGTTTGTATGTCTATCAAATATCAAAAGCGAACTTTTACCTTTTAAATACCCCATAAATTGCGAAACACTTAACTTTGGTGGAATACTTACAAATATATGTATATGATCTTTACATGCATTTGCTTCTATTATTTCTACTCCCTTTTGTTCACATAATTTTCTAAGTATTACTCCTATATCTACTTTTATCTTTCCATAAATTATTTGTCTTCTATACTTTGGTACAAAAACTATGTGATATTTTCAATTCCATTTACCATATGCTAAGCTACTATTGTCCATTTGGACACCTCCAATATAATTTAGTTTTGGTCGGCAAACCTATTTTTCTTTTTTCTACTCATAGCTATAAGCTTTTTAGAACCATTAGTTGAACTAGTGGTATTCAATATACAAAAAGCGAATACAAAAAATCAACTTTTTTGTATTCGCTATATTAATTAATTTTGATATGTTATCTTTTCTTACTTATTATGTTTTACTTTAAACTAATTGTCTTTAATACGTACCATTTTATAAAGACTATCATACTTTTTAATTCATTCAAAATACTTTAATATCACTAAAGTTTACTATATTATTTGTATTTAATACAGAGATGGATTTAAAATTATACAAAGTATGCTAAATTTGTAAACTTAAATCTAATTTTTAAATTACAGTTTCTTTTAGTTTCCATTGTTTTTAAGTGCATATTATTATCTTTATTCTAATGCCTCTAGTTTCTTCTTTAAAATCCTTAATTCCTCCTCTCTTTCCTTTATCAAAGATTTATATCCACATTCCATCTCATTCCAATTTTTACTAAGTAAATTTATAAAGGATGCCATCTCATCAGCACTTCCAGCTATACGATTAAATAGTAGTAAATTAGACTCTAAAACCTCTGGAATTTCTTTGTGAGAATACCTTAATTGATGATCAATCTCTCCATAGCCTTCTTCAAATATAGTTCTAACTTGAATTTCTGCTATAACTCTTTGGCTTGTTGGATAAAACTCTATAAGATAATGAACTGAACGATATCCTGATTTTCTTGATTGAATTTCTATATTTAACTCTTCAAATCTATCTGTATTGTCTCCCTCTCTAACATTTGCAGTAATCTCAATTACCTTCCATGTGCTAAGAATAAACTTATGTATTTCTTCCCAATCTTGTTTAAATATATGAATAGCTCTAATACCTATTAAATCGTTTATTTCTTCTTTGTAATTTTCTAAATTAAATTCAAAATCTTCACCATACTTATCTTTTCTATTAGGTGTTTTTCTTATAATTTTTTCAATTAACCTTTCTCCATTTTTCACTCTTGTTTTCACAGTATGTATCTTACTATGTCTTCTAAGAGTGTTGGATATAAAATTTGCTTGGGTTTCATAAGTATCTTTATATCTATTAAAATCTTCATATATATTGCTTAAAGTATCCCAATTTATATTATATTTTTCAATTTCGCCTTCTGCAAAAGAATACTTTTTAAAGAAATCTTCCTTTATAAGTTTTTTATTCATAACGTTATAACTCCAAATACATATTTTTATTTATAATTTTAACACATTAAAAATTTTACTCAAGTAATATAGGGTTCCAAGTTCAAATTCAGAATAACATCTTTATCAAATGATAGTACTAATCTTACAGTTTATTCTATTATCATGCTTGGAACCAGTTGACAATTGAAAATTGACAATTGACAGCTCATAGGCCCCTATAGAAATGTAGACTCATAATTCAAATGGAATTATACTAAGATTAATGAATGGAGGGGTGCATTATGAGTGGAAATTTTATTAGAAAATATACTGAGGAAGAACGAGTGAAAA
>NZ_JBWKMH010000034.1:0-608 GCF_056431285.1 Clostridium amazonense
ATCGATTTTTCTTTCTCTTCCTCCGGGTACTTAGATGTTTCAGTTCCCCGGGTTTACCTCCATATACCTATGTATTCAGTATACAGTACTTAACGAAGTTAAGTAGGTTTCCCCATTCGGAAATCTCTGGATCACAGGCTATGTGCGCCTACCCAAAGCTTATCGCAGCTTATCACGTCCTTCATCGGCTCCTAGTGCCAAGGCATTCACCCTGCGCCCTTTGTAGCTTGACCTATTCATATAGTCTTATTACAAATTCGCATAAAATAAATCTATTTTAAGGTTTTTAAACTTTCGTTTAATATTTGTCTTGACGAAATTGTTATTTCTTTAAAATTTAAAGGTTTAACAACTTTATTATCACTGTGCAATTTTCAAAGAACAAAAATCTTCTTATAAACGGCGTCCTACCTCGTCAACTTCCTTCTCTGCGGTACTCACTTACATAAGTAAGCTCTGTTCCTCGTTCAGGAGTTTCCTTATATTACTTGTTTCTAATAAGATTTAATTTTTGAGGTCTCATTGGACTCTCAAAATTAAACAGATAACATAGAACCAGTTTTTCATGAAGTATTACCTTCATGTCGACTCCCTAGAAAGGAGGTGAT
>NZ_JBWKMH010000034.1:618-750 GCF_056431285.1 Clostridium amazonense
TTTAGCTTGTTAATTAACAAACTAATTTTGAGGTCTCATTGGACTCTCAAAATTAAACAGATAACATAGAACCAGTTTTTCATGAAGTATTACCTTCATGTCGACTCCCTAGAAAGGAGGTGATCCAGCCGC
>NZ_JBWKMH010000034.1:760-827 GCF_056431285.1 Clostridium amazonense
TTTAGCTTGTTAATTAACAAACTAATTTTGAGGTCTCATTGGACTCTCAAAATTAAACAGATAACAT